>DATFCB010000366.1:0-5690 GCA_035253525.1 Pyrinomonadaceae bacterium
TCATCACCCCTTTGCAGCCTTCGGACGACCGCGCCGAGCGCACGCTCACGGCGCAGAAGATGACCGCGACCTTCGTCCGCGAGACTCAGGACGTGGAGCGCTTCCTAGCCGAGGGCGACGCCAGGTTCAACGAGCGCGACCGCAACGGCCGCGCGCAGTCGGCCGCCTACACCACGTCGGACGAGACCGTGCGCCTGCGCGGCGGGGAGCCGACCGTCTGGGACTCGCGCGCGCGGACCAAGGCCGCCGAGATTGATTCTGACACCCGCAACGACACATCCTACGGTCGCGGGAAGACTTCAACCACCTACTACAGCCAGGAGCAGACCAACGGCGCGACGCCTTTTCAGAAAGTCAAAAGCCCGGTCTACATCGTCTCCGACCGCGCCGAGTTTCGTCACGTCACGGGCGTCGCCATCTACAACGGCAACGCGCGCGCCTGGCAGGACGAAAACTTCGTGCGCGCCGACACCATCACCATCTACCGCGACACGAAGCGCATGGAAGGCGAGGGCCACGTCCAGAGCGCCCTCTACCAGGCGCGGCGCAAAGACCCGAACGGCGCTGGCACAATCGTCCCCGCCTTCGCCACCGCCGACGCGATGTCCTACTCGGACGACGAGCGCATCCTGCGTTACAGCGGCAACGTTGACATCAAGCAGGACACGGACAGGATTCGCAGCGAGGTCGCCAACATACACCTGCTCAGAGAGAATAACGAGGTCGAGAAGACCATCGCCGAACGCAACGTCGTCGTGACACAACCGGGAAGACAAGGGACTGGGACCTGGGCGCAGTACACGGCGGCCGACGAAACCGTGGTCCTCAAGGGGGCACCAGCGCGCGTCGAAGACGCCGAGCAGGGAAGCACCGAAGGGGGCCGCTTGACCGTCTATCTGCGCGAGGGCCGTGTGGTCGCGGATGACGCACGCGGCACGCAGGCGGGCGGGCGCGTGCGCTCGACGCACAAGATCAAAAAGCCGTGAATCGTGAATCGTAAATCGTGAATCCTCGAACGCTTTTTCGATTTACGATTTACGAGTTTTCGATTTACGATTTACGCTGATGAAAGAGTCCGTCACAATCGAGCGCGGCGAGGATGCGGGCGCGGCATCCGGCCAGGAGGAGAGGGCGCGACCTCCCCTCGCTGGAAAATATCCTTCGGCGACGGCGCTCGCCACCTCACAGTTGGAGAAGAGTTATGGCCGCCGCCGCGTGGTGGACGACGTGACGCTGCACGTCGAGCAGGGCGAAGTCGTCGGCCTGCTCGGCGCGAACGGCGCGGGCAAGACCACCACCTTTTACATGATCGTCGGATTGGAGCGGCCCGACCGCGGGACAGTTCGCTTGGGCGAGCGCGACATCACGAAGCTACCGATGTACCTGCGCGCGCGGCTCGGCCTGGGTTATCTGCCGCAGGAGCCGTCCGTCTTCCGCAAGATGACCGCCGCGCAGAACGTCCTCGCGGTGCTTGAGACGATGGGGCTCAGGCGGCGCGAGCGCTTCAAGCGTCTCGAAGAGCTTTTGGAGGAGTTCGGCATCGCGCACGTGCGCAACACGCGCGGCGACTCGCTCTCGGGCGGCGAGCGACGACGCACGGAGATTGCCCGCGCACTCGCCACCGAGCCGCAGTACATCCTGCTGGACGAGCCCTTCGCGGGGATTGACCCGAAGGCGATTGACGACATACAGAGCGTCATCCTCTACCTGCGCGACCGCGGCATAGGCATCCTGATTACGGACCACAATGTGCGCGAAACGCTCGGCGTGACAGACCGCGCCTACATCATGTCCGAGGGGCGCATCTTCCGCTCCGGCCGCCCGCAAGACCTGGTCGTAGACGCAGAGGTCCGCCGCCACTACCTCGGCGAGAGGTTCAGCATGTGACTGATATGTCGCTTTGTCAGTGGAAAAATCCGCCTCCCTCCAAATTTTTTTTCTTAACTGACCACTGACCACTGACTACTGACCACTTTTCAGTTATAATCTCTCCCGCGCTCCAAACAAGCGTTAACCGCTAAAATTTTCGTTGAGGTTTTAAAGGCTATTATCCAGGCAAGGTATGTCCGTTAAGCTCACGACCAACCTTTCGCAGCGACTCGTCCTGACGCCGCAGTTGCGCCAGCGCATCGAGATGCTGCAAATGACTTCGCTCGAACTGACCGATCTGATTCAGCAGCAGTTGCTCGAAAACCCTGTCCTCGAAGAGGTCCCTTCGCAGGAGGAGACGCGCGAGCTTGCCGAAAAGATTTTAGACCAACTGGAAAGCGCCGACGCCGGCAGCAGCTTCGACCTGCCCGCGCCCGAAAGCGGGGCGGAGGCTCCGTTCAACGGCGCGTCCGACAACGGCGCGGGCGAAGTCGAGGCGGACGCCGTCAATTTGTACGCCGAGCCGGAGGGCGGCGTGGGAGTCGCCGAAGAGACAGGCGGCGAGGCTGGCGAAGAGTTCGGCTCGGACGAGACCGCGCGCGACGCGTTCGAGGAGATTGATTTCGGGCGCGAGTTCCAGGACTACCTCGACCCTGGCTACAAGACACAGGAGTTCGAGTACAAGGAGGACGCGCCGACCTTCGAGCAGTTTCTGACGCGCCCGCCGTCGCTCTCCGAGCATCTTGAGTGGCAGTTGCACCTGAACCCCGTCCGTGACGAAATCTGCGACGTAGCCGTCTGCATCATCGGCAACCTGAACGAGGACGGGCGTCTTACGGCGACCAACGAAGAGGTGGCGGCGATGGGCGCGTGGACGGAGGAGTTGGTCGAGGAGGCGCGCCGCGTCGTGATGCACCTTGACCCCGTCGGCTGCGGCGCGCGCGACGCGCGCGAGTGTCTGCTCATCCAACTCGAAGCGCGCGGCGAGGGCGACCGGCTGGCCGCACGACTCATCTCGGACCACCTGCTCGAACTGCAACAGCACAAGCTGCCGAACCTCTCGAAGCAGACGGGGATTGATGTCGAGACGCTGCTTGCTGAAGTGCAGTTCATACGCACGCTCGATCCGTATCCGGGCCGGGCCTACTCGTCGGACGAGCCCGTCCTCATCTCGCCGGAAATTTACATCGAGAAACTGGACGAAGAAGCGGACGAGACGGACGAACTCGGCGGCTACGTCATCTACTTTGGTGACGACGGCAGCCCGCGCCTGCGCATCAGCCAGAACTACCAGCAGATGCTCGGCCAGCAGACGACGACCAAGGAGACGCGCGACTTCATACGCGACAAGATGCGCTCGGCCGTTGACCTCCTGCGCAACATAGAGCACCGGCGGCAGACCATCTACAAGGTCGTGGAATCAATCGTCAGACGCCAGAAGGATTTTCTGGACAAGGGCGTGCAGTACATCAAGCCGATGATGTTGAAAGACATCGCCGAAGACATAGGGATGCACCTCTCGACTGTCTCGCGCGTCGTCAACCGCAAGTACGCGCACACGCCACAGGGCGTGATAGAGTTGCGCCGCTTCTTCACCGAGGGGATGATGAACGAGGAGGGCGAGGAGGTTTCGACCCGCATCATCAAACTGAAGATCAAGAAGCTGATCGAGGAAGAGGACTCGCACAACCCCATCACGGACGACCAGATCGTCAAGATTCTGATTAAGGACGGGATCAAGCTCTCGCGCCGCACGGTCGCCAAGTACCGCGACCAGATGCAGATTCCCGGCTCGCGTGAACGCCGGGCACCGGTATAACCAGGGATGAGGGATGAGGGATGAGGGATGAAAATGTTTGAGTGAACGCGTCAGATGAATCTGTCACTCAGCCCCTTTCATCCCTCATCCCTCATCCCTCATCCCTTTATCTAGGAGGGACTTGTCAATGGAGTTCGAGTACACGGGCCGTCACGTTGATGTGACGCCGGCGCTGCGCGCCCACGTCGAAGAGCATTTTCAGAAGTTGGAGCACATTTTTACAGACACGACGGCGCGCGCCCACGTCATCATGGAAGTCGAGAAGAACCGCCAGATCGGCGAGGTCTTAGTCCACTGGCGCGACCACACCCTGACGGCGACAGACACCAACGCCGACATGTACCTGGCGCTGACGCGTGCCATCGCCAAGATCGAGAAGCAGGCTCTCAAGCTCAAGAAGAAGATTATTGACCGCAAGCAGAACGCGAAGCGCACCTCTGCGGTCGCCCCGGAGCCGGACGGCCAGCCGCCGGTCGAGGCCAGCCCGCGCCCGGCGCGCATCGTCAACGCGCGGCGCTACAATGTTAAGCCCATGACGGCCGAAGAGGCCGCGCTCCGCCTCTCCGGCGAAGACGACCAGTTCCTCGTCTTCCGCGACGCCGACACCAACCGCGTCGGCGTCCTCTACAAACGCAAGGACGGCAACTACGGTCTCATCGAGCCGTAAAAGGCAGAAGTCAGAAGTCAGGAGTCAGGAGTCAGAATAAAAGCCTGCTTTCTCCGGTTTTTCTTTTCTTCTGACTCCTGACTTCTGTATTCTGACTCCTGAGCGATGACCGACTCCCCGTCAATCACCGTCGCCGAATTTCTGGCACAGGCCCCGCCGCAGCTTGAGTTGCGCGTCGTCGCGGGCGCGGGCGGGACCGAAGCGCGCCGGCTGACGGTCGCGCGCATACAGAAGCTGGGGCTCGCGCTCGCGGGCTTCACGCACTACATACACGCGGGCCGCTTGCAGATTATCGGGCAGGCCGAAATCTGGTTCCTCGACCGCATGGACGAGGCCCGCCGTCTCGAAGCGATTCGCAACCTCGAACTCGAAAAAATCTCCTGCATCCTCGTCACCAAAGGGCTCACGCCCCCGCCCGAGTTAACGGCGGCGGCCGAAGAAGCAAATCTCCCCGTGCTCTCTACGGGCGTCGTCAGTTCCGTCGCCATCAGCACCGTCACCGGCTACTTGCAGGAGATGCTGGCCCCCGTCGTCATGCTCCACGGCGTGCTGCTCGACATCTACGGCCTGGGCGTGTTGATCGAAGGCGCTTCGGGCATCGGCAAGTCGGAGTGCGCGCTTGACCTGGTGGCGCGTGGGCACAGGCTCGTGTCGGACGATGTCGTGGAGGTGCGGCGCATAGGTTCCGAGCGGCTGGTCGGATGCGCGCCGGAGTTGCTGCGCGAGCACCTTGAGATACGCGGCCTGGGCATCATCAACATACGCGACCTCTTCGGCGTCTCGGCCACCAGCACGTCGAAGAGCATAGACCTTTCGATACGGCTTGAGCGGTGGGAGGAGGCGAGCGGGGTTGACCGCCTGGGCATTGACGCGCAAGCCATCGAGATACTGAATGTGGCCGTGCCGCAGGCCCTGATTCCCGTCAGCCCCGGCCGCAACCTCTCGACGCTCGTCGAGACGGCCGTCCGCGTTCAACTCCTGCGCGCGCGCGGCTACGACGCCGCACAGACGTTCGTCGAGCGCCACTCGAAGATGCTGGAAGAGAAGTAGGCGGTTAGTCAGTGATTAGCCTTGCCTGACAATTCAGAAATGCCTGCATATTCGTCTACGACCATTCATCTATGCGAGGTTTATGCAGCTTCCCTTGAATAGTCGGGCAAAGCCTCAGTGATTAGTACCGGATGCTGTTTTCGTCCCGTCAGGGACGGCATGACAATAGCCCGGCACTTCAGTGCTGGGAGAGAGCATAATAGAAATCCGCAGTCCCGTAGGGACGGTTGAACCTGAGAGCCGCACGGCTGTTCAGCCGTCCCTACGGGACTCAGAACGTTGATT
>DATFCB010000367.1:0-5969 GCA_035253525.1 Pyrinomonadaceae bacterium
CGCCTCGATTAAATTCGCGGCGTAACTCTCGTTGCCTGCGAGCCCCGTCCCGACGGAGTGTGCGTCAATGGCGACATGAAGGGATGGGGGATGAGGGATGAAGTAAGAACGGTCTTTCTTTTCTTCATCCCTCATCCCTCATCCCTCATCCCTTTTTCATCCCTCATCCCTTGTGATACCGGATGAAAGCTCTTGCGGTGAATCGCGCAGGGACCGTGCGCGCGCAGGGCTTCGAGGTGCTCGCGCGTGCTGTAGCCGACGTGGCGCGCGAAGTTGTACTGCGGAAAAACCTCGTGGAAGGAGCGCATCAGTGCGTCGCGGTAGGTCTTGGCGAGGACGGAGGCGGCGGCGATTGAGGCGGAGATGGAGTCGCCGTGAATGATGGCCTTCTGCGGGAGGCTCAGCTCCCTGAGCTGTACGGCGTCAATCAGCAGGTAGTCGGCCTGAGGGGCAAGCTGCTTGAGCGCTTCGGTCATCGCCAGGCGCGACGCCTGAAGGATGTTGATGCGGTCAATCTCTTCCGGCTCGACCTGGCCCACGGCGTACGCCACGGCCGTCTGTAAAACTTCGCCCGCGATGCGCTCGCGCTGCCTCGCGGTCAGCTTCTTCGAGTCGTCCAGCCCTTCGGGGAAGGGCTGGGTCGGGTCGAGTATCACGGCCGCAGCCACCACCGGCCCGGCCAGCGCGCCTCGGCCCACTTCGTCCACGCCCGCGATGAGTTGGAAGCCCAACTCGCGCGCCTTGTCCTCGAAGTCCGTGCAGATAGTGGAGACGCGGCGGCGACGACGAGGAGGAGATGAGGGATGAGGGACGAGGGATGAATCAGTCCCTTCTGAAGTCTCTTCCTTCATCCCTCATCCCTCCGCCCTCATCCCTTTTTGTTGCCGGCGGCGGACGCGCCCTGCGCCTGGTTCAACTGGCGCGTGTCTTTTTCGCGGATGCGTGCGGCCTTGCCGCGCAGCTCTCTCAGGTAGTAGAGCTTGGCGCGGCGCACGCGGCCGCGCTTGACCACGTCAATGTGGTCAACGATGGTCGCGTGGAGCGGAAAAATCCTCTCGACGCCGACGCCGAAGCTGGTCTTGCGGACCGTGATCGTCTCGCGCACGCCGCCGTGCTTGCGCGCGATGACGACGCCCTCGAACACCTGCAAGCGCTCCTTGGTCTCTGACTCCTTGATGCGCACGTGGACGCGCACCGTGTCGCCCGGCTGAAAGTCCGGGATGCTCGTGCGCAACTGCGCCTTCTCAACTACATCTAAGCGGTTCATCTCTTCAACTCCATGAAAGCCGTGGTAAGTGATAAGTGATAAGTGATAAGTGATAAGTGATGAGTGATAAGAAAAACCAGTTGTCTTTACTTATCACTCATCACTTATCACTTATCACTCGTATTATTTCTTCCCCAACAGGTCCGGCCTGTTGCGTTCAGTCTTTTTCAAAGCGCGATCCGCGCGCCAGCGCGCTATCTCCGCGTGGTGTCCCGTCAAAAGAACTTCGGGGACGCGCATCCCGCGAAACTCCGGCGGGCGCGTGTAGTGCGGGTAATCGAGCGTGCCCGCACCTTGCGCGAACGACTCGTTGACGGCGGAAGTCTCGCTGCCCAGCGCCCCCGGAATCAGCCGCGTGACGGCGTCAACCACGACGACCGCCGCCGGTTCGCCGCCCGAGAGCACGTAATCCCCGATGGAGATTTCGTCCGTCACAAGGGCTTCGGCCACGCGCTCGTCCACGCCTTCGTAGCGCCCGCAGACGAGGACGACATGTGCGGCCTCCTGTGCCAATTCGCCGGCTAAGCCTTGCGTCAGCACCCGCCCCTGCGGCGAGAGCAGCACGACGCGCGTCCCCTCCGGGTAGCCTTCGCTTCCCGCGTTCACGCCCGTCAAACTCTCGACTGCTGCAAAGATCGGTTCCGGCTTTAAGACCATCCCGTCGCCGCCGCCGAACGGCCTATCGTCCACCTGCCGGTGCTTGTCCTCTGTCCACCCGCGCAGGTCGTGCGCCCTGACTTCCACCAGCCCAGCGACTTGCGCCCGCCGGATAATCCCGTAATCAAAAGCCCCGCGAAAGAACTCCGGGAAGATGGTGATGATATCGAAGCGGAGCACGGATAAAAATCCGTGAATCGTAAATCGTAAATCGTGAATCGAAGCACGCGCTTTTTCTATTCACGATTTACGATTTACGATTCACATCTCTAAAAGCCCTTCCGGCGGGTCAACGCGAACGAGCTTGTTTTCAATATCAATCAGGACGCAGATGTCTTCCGCCATCGGGACCAGGTACTCGCGCCCGGCATCTGCTTCGATCACCAGCATGTCCACGCCGCCCGTCCGCATCACCTCGCGCACAGTGCCAAGTTGCTCGCCGCTGACGGTCTCGACGCGGCACCCCGCGAGTTCCCAGTCGTAGAACTCGTCTTCCTCAAGCTCTACACGTTCCGCTTCCGGCACGGCGAACTCATAGCCGACGAGCTTCGCGGCCTCTTCGATTGAGTCGTAGCCCGAGAACTTCAGGACCAGGCGCTCGCCGTGAAACCAGTGTTCTTCGAGCGCGACGCTCATGCGCGTGCCGTCGGGCGCGACCGCGATCAGGTTTTCAAGCCCCTCGAACCGCTCGGGGAAATCCGTCAGCAGTTCCGCCACGACCTCGCCGCGCAGGCCGCGCGTCTTGACGGCGCGCGCCACGGCGACCAACTCTTCCCCGGCGTCGCTCATTCGATGACATCAAGAAGGTAGCGGCGATTCTGCTTGACGCTCGCCGCGTGGAGCAAGGAGCGCAGCGCGCGCACCGTCCGCCCCTGCCGGCCGATCAATTTCCCCATGTCGCCCTCGGCCACGCGCACCTCTATGAAGAGCGTGCCCTTGCGCTCGACCTCGCGCACCTCGACCGCTTCGACTTCATCCACCAGGCTCTTGACGATCAACTCGACAGTCTCACGCATAAAAAGTTTCAGGTTTCAGGTTTCAAGTTTCAGGTTGAAAGCATAGAACTTTAAACCCGAAACCTGAAACCTTAAACCGTTTCGGTCTGCGCCTGCGACTTGGCGTTGGCTTTGATTAGACGCCGCACGGTGTCCGTCGGCTGCGCGCCGCGCTCAAGCCAGTACTGCGCGCGTTCAGCGTCCAGGTTCACCTGCGCGCCGCCGCCAATCGGGTTATAAGTGCCGATGCTCTCGATGTACGCTCCGTCGCGCTTCGACAGCTTCTCCTTGACTACTATCCTGTACGACGGGCGCTTCTTCGCGCCCATTCTCATCAATCTGATTGCTAACATATTCCTCCAGTGATAAGTGATAAGTGATGAGTGATGAGTAAAAGCTGTTTTTCTTATCACTCATCACTTATCACTTATCACCGCTTTTACCTCTTCTTCTTCCGCCGCTTCTTCTTCAACTTCTTGCGCGACGGGCCGCCGGCCGCCGGGAGCGGCGGCAGGTCACTATCGTCGCCGTTGCCCATCCCTTCGAGGCCGGGCATCCCGGAGATTCCGGCCATCTTGCGCATCAGCTTGCCCTTGAGGCCGCTGCCGCCGAACATGCCCGACGTGGAGAGCTGCCGCATCATCTGCCGCATCTCCGTGTACTGCTTAATCAAGGCGTTCACGTCCGCGACCGACGTGCCCGAGCCGCGCGCGATCCTGCGCCTGCGGTTCGCGTTCAGAATCTTGTGGTCGTAGCGCTCCGCCAGCGTCATCGAATCAATGATCGCCTCGGTGCGCTTCAACTCCTTCTCCATCTGCTTGGTCTGCTCTTCGTCCAAATTCGGCATGCCGATGCCGCCGAGGAGTTGGTCGGGCAGCAGCTTCATAATCTTCGAGAAGGAGCCGAGCTTTTTGACCTGACGGAGCTGGCTGCGAAAGTCGTCGAGCGTGAACTGGTTCTTTTGAAGCTTCTTTAATTGCTCTTCGGCTTCCGACTGGTCAACCTTGGACTGCACCTCTTCGATGAGCGAGAGCACGTCGCCCATGCCGAGGATGCGCTGAGCGATGCGATCCGGGTAGAACGGCTCAAGCGCGTCGTACTTTTCGCCGACGCCGACAAACTTGACGGGCTGCCCCGTCACCTGCTTGATCGAGAGCGCCGCGCCGCCACGCGCGTCGCCGTCCATCTTCGTCAGCACGACGCCCGTGATGCCGACGCGCCGGTGAAACTCTTCCGCCGACTTGACCGCGTCCTGCCCTGTCATCGCGTCCGCGACGAACAGAGTCTCGACGGGCCGCGTCTCCGCCTTGATGCGCTCCAACTCTTCCATCAACTGATCGTCAATGTGCAGGCGGCCGGCCGTGTCAATCAGGAGCGTGTCAAAGCCCGTCTGCTGCGCGTGCTTGTGCGCCTCACGCACGAGCGTCAAGGGGTCGTTCGTCTCCGGCATCTCGAAGATTGACTGGCCCGTAGCTTTCGCGATGACCTTCAACTGCTCGCGCGCCGCCGGGCGGTAAACGTCAACCGAGAGGAGCAAGGGCTTGCGGTCCTGATTCTTCGCCAGCCACCGCGCGATCTTGCCCGTCGAAGTGGTCTTACCAGACCCTTGCAGCCCGACGATCATCACCGTGTTCGGGATGGTTTTAGTGAAAACCAGCCGCGACGACTGCCCGCCGAGCAGTTCCACGAGTTCGTCAAAAACTATCTTGACGACCTGCTCCGAAGGCTTCAGCTCCTGCCAGACCTGCTGGCCTTCGGCCTTCTCCTTGACCGAGCTGATGAAATCCTTGGCGACCTTGTAATTCACGTCCGCTTCGAGGAGCGCCAGTCGAATCTCGCGCAATGCGGCGTCCACGTGCGCAGGCGTCAACACGCCCTCGCCCCGCAGGTTCTTCAGCGTCCTCTTCAGCTTGTCGGATAAAGACTCGAACATATAGGCGTAGCTCCGCACTTCAGACGGAAACGAAGATGATAACGGCCGTGTCCGGGAGTGTCAAGGAAGAGGGCCGCGACGGGGATTCCCGCTATTTCCGGGCTGTAATGATGACGTTCCAGCCGGCGCTCTGGCGCAGGCGGCGGAACATTTTTTCGGAGACGAGCGGGCGCAGGAATCTTAGCTCCTCGCGAATCATCTGTTCGACTTCCGTTCGGACTTCGCGGAACGGCTCAAAGAGCTTGCGGGCCTGGCGCTGGCTGTAGACTTTGACGAGCGGGCGAGCCTCATGCTCGGAGTATTCGACGTAGCGGCTCATGATCTCTTCGGGCGAGTGGCCGCGCAGGAAGTGGCCGCGCAGCAGCCCACGGTGGAGGATGATTTCGGTCCAGTAGTAGAGCGAGTTGCGGTGGTAGAGCATCACTTTCGCGATGCCGCCGGGGCGCAGGACGCGGTGTAGTTCGCGCACGGCGCGCGAAGTGTCCGGCGTGTGGTGGAGCACGCCGTTGGAGTAGACAACGTCGAAGCTCTCGTCGGCGAAGGGCAAACGCTCGCCGTCCGCGAGCACGAAGTCCGCGCGCAGGTCGTAGAGCCCGAAGTGCAAACTCGAAATCTCGACGGAGCGCGGCGTCAGGTCAACGCCCGTGCAAACGGCCCCGCCGCGCGCGAACTGCAAGAGGTCCGTCCCCATCCCGCAGCCGACTTCGAGCAGGCGTTGGCCCGCGAACTCGTCGAACCCCATCACCCCGGGCATCCACGGCGCGTATTCCTGATAACGGTGGCGCTCGACCTCGTCGAAAAACGCCCTCGTGGCGAACTCGTACTTCGCGCCGTATTTCGCCCCGCAAGGGTCCTGCGACCACTGCTCGCGCGCGAGTCGCTTCTCCGCCACGAGCCCGTTCTGCTCCTCTTCAGCTTTCACGCTTTACCTCAAGAAGTGATAAGTGATAAGTGATGAGTGAAAGCAAATGTTTTTAACTTATCACTTATCACTTATCACTTATCACTATTTCGCGATAAGCGTCTAGCACTCGTTGCGCGTTATGCGCCCAGGTGTGGCGGGCCACGGCCTCGCGGCGGGCCGCCGCGCCGAGGCGTGCGCGCAAGTCGTGTGAGT
>DATFCB010000368.1:0-7557 GCA_035253525.1 Pyrinomonadaceae bacterium
TCCGAACCGTCTCCGCTATCCGCGGCCGCATGTCATATAACGCCACTAATGTGGGGAACGTCTCGCCCTCATGAATCGGCAGGGCCGCACGGACTTTATCCACGTCGAGTCCGGCGGAGCCGTAAAAATCTATGAACCCGACGCGTGCCTCTCGCAGCTCCGCCTGCGCCACGGCAGTCTCTGTCTGCCCCGCGATGGTCAGTGTCAGCAAGAGGACTATTAAGACAAGAGATTTTTTCATCTTCGGCATGCACTCGCCGTCCGTCATCTACGCGGAATCAGAGCGTCATACATTATCAAGGCCCGCAGACCTTGTCAGTCAACTGTCGGATTTCTCCTGCGCCTCGCCCGTCACGGAGACGTAGCGGCGGGCGAGGCCAAGTTCGCGCAGTTTGTGTTGGAGCGACTGGCGGTGCATGCCCAGGATGGCCGCCGCGCGCGTCACGTTGCCGCCGGAATCTTCCAGGCAGCGCGCGATGTAGCGGCGCTCGAACTCGCGCCGGTCAGAGCGGAAGTCGGCCGTGAAAGGGACGGCGAGCGAGCCGTCAGCGTCCGCCTCGATTGTGGCGCGCGCGCTCGTACGCGGCGCGGTCCTCTTGATCTCTTCGGGCAGGTCGCGCGCCGTCAACTCGTCGCCCTCGGCCATAATCGCCGCGCGCTCGATGGTGTTCCTCAACTCGCGCACGTTGCCGGGCCACTCGTAGTCGATCAGGAGGCGCAGCGCGCTCTGCCCGATGGGGCGCTGAGGCAGGTTGTAACGCTCGGCCGCCGCGCGCGCGAACGACTCGGCGAGGACGGGGATGTCTTCACGCCGCTCGCGCAAGGGGGCTATGTCCACGGTCACGACGCGCAGGCGGTAGAAGAGGTCCGCGCGAAAATTCCCGTTCGCTATCTCCTGTTCGAGCGGGCGGTGCGTGGCGCTCACTATACGCACGTCAACCGGGATGGACTCGTTGCCGCCGAGCCGCTCAATGTGCCGCTCTTCGAGCGCGCGCAGGAGCTTGGCCTGCACGTTCGCGCTCATGTCGCCTATCTCGTCCAGGAAAAGTGTGCCACCGTCGGCCTGCTCGAACTTCCCGCGCCGACGGGCCGCAGCCCCCGTAAAAGCCCCTTTTTCGTGGCCGAAAAGCTCAGACTCGATTAGTTCTGAAGGGAGCGCGGCGCAGTTGACGGCGACGAACGCGCCCGCGCGGCGCGCGCTGCTGCGCTCGTGAATCTCGCGCGCGACCAGCTCTTTTCCTGTGCCGGATTCCCCGCGCACCAGCACGGTCGCGTCCGTCTCCGCCACCTTCTCAATCACGGCGCTCACGCGCCGCATCGCCTCGGACGCGCCGATTAAAGCGCCGCGCGCGCCGCCCTCAATCTCAATGCGCCGCCGCAAACGCCTGTTCTCACGCCTGAGCCGAACGGTCTCGAAGGCGTTCTTGACGACGAGGCGCAGGTCGTCCAGCTCGAACGGCTTCGGCAGGTAGTCGTGTGCGCCGGCCTTGATGGCTTCGACTGCCATACGCTCGGAGCCGTGGGCCGTGATGAGTATGACGAGCGGTCCCTCGCCGTTGGCCTCCCTCAGCTCGTCCAAAAATTCCAGCCCGCTCGCGCCCGGCAGATTCACGTCGAGCAACAAAAGGTCGGGCCGCCAGTCTTTCACCAGCGCGCGCGCCGCCTCCACGCTCTCAGCCTCTTCGATCTCGTAGCCGAACGAGCCGAGCGCGCGCCGCATCCCGTAACGCGCAGCCTCTTCGTCGTCCACAATCAGCAGCCGCAACTTGTCTTCATCCGTCTTCTCAGCCATCTTTCCGTAAACTCTCCAACACAAATTTTGCTGAACCGTGTCCGACATCAGCACGCGCCGTGCCATGATTTAGCAGACCCAGCGACTTGTGGTAAAAGGGTGACAGCATGACAGAGATAAATCAACTTGAGACCGAGGGCCGTTCGAGCGCCGGTGACGTTGCCGCGAGCGGCGGGCGTGCGACCCCCTCGCGTAAGCACATCGTCCTGACGACCTTCGGCTCGTTCGGAGACGTTCATCCGTACATCGCCGTCGGGCTTGAGCTAAAGGCGCGCGGCCATCGGCCCGTGATTGCGACCAGCCCTCTCTACCGCGAGAAGATAGAGGCCACCGGCCTGGGCTTCCACGCGGTCGGCCCGGACTTTCGCCCGCCGCAGGAAGACCCGGAGATCGTGGCTAAAGTGATGGACGTGAAAAAGGGTTCGGAGTTTCTTTTCAAGGAACTGCTCATGCCGCACCTGCGCGAGGGCTACGAAGCTTTACGCGAAGCCACGCGCGACGCGGACCTGCTCGTGACGCACGTCATCACGCTGGCAGGCCCCATTCTGGCACAGAAAACCGGCATTCCCTGGATTTCCACCGTGCTCGCGCCCACATCATTTTTCTCCGCCTACGACCCGTTCGTGCCGCCGCAGTCGCCCGGCCTCGTCAAGCTCCTACGCCTCAGCCCGCTGCTCGCGCGCGGGTTCGCACACGTCGTCAAACGCGTCAGCGACAAATGGGTCGCGCCCGTTTACAAGCTACGCGCCGAACTCGGATTGCCGCGCGGTGGTCACCCTATCTTCGAGGGTCAGCATTCCCCGTCGCTCGTGCTCGCGCTCTTTTCCAAAGTCCTGGGTGCGCCGCAGCCCGACTGGCCCCCGCAGACCGTGGTGACGGGCTTCCCTTTTTTCGACCGGAAGGACGAGGCGGGCCTCGCGCCCGAGTTGCAAAAGTTTCTGGACGACGGCCCCGCGCCCATCGTCTTCACGCTCGGGTCATCCGCCGTCTTCGTCGCCGAGGATTTTTACCGCGAAAGCGCTGCGGCGGCCGCGCGACTCAAGCGCCGCGCCGTGCTGCTCCTGGGCGACGCGCGCAACATGCCGCACGACCCACTGCCCGAAGGCGTCGTCGCTTTCGAGTATGCTCCTTACGGCCAGATTCTCCCGCGCGCGGCGGCCATAGTTCATCAGGGCGGTGTCGGCACGACCGGACAAGCGCTGCGCGCCGGTGTGCCAACTTTGATCGTCCCCTTCAACCACGACCAGCCGGACAACGCCGCGCGCGTCGAACGCCTCGGCGTCGGCCGCACGCTGGTCCGCAAGAAATATACGACCGCGAACGTGGTCAGAGAATTGGACCGACTGCTCAATGATGAAACTTATGCTGAGCGGGCTTCAGCGGTCGGTGAGATAGTCCGCGGCGAGGACGGCTCGCGCACGGCGGCCGACGAGATTGAGAAGTTTGTCCTCAAGACGTGAATTAATCTGTGCCAATCGCGCGTCAGAAGCTGAAGGCCATGCCCGCCACGATTGTCCGGCCGGGCGTGCGGTAACCGCGCTCGAAGTATTCCCTGTCGAAGAGGTTCTCGACCTTAGCGAAGTACCTGATTGATTTCGTCTCGGAGAGCGGCTGCGTGTAACTCGCCGCGAAGTCCGCCTTGAGCAACCCGTCGAAGCGGAAATGGCGCAGCGGGTAGGAGGGCTGCTCGTAGAAGAGAGCGGTGTAGCTGCTGGTGGCGGCGAGATCGAAGTTGAGCAGCACGTGCCGGCCGAGGCGCTGCGAAACGACCAGCGAAAACTGGTGGTCGGGGACAGCGAATGAGCGCAAGTCCTTGAAGAATTCGAGGCGCTCGTCGCTGTTCGTGTAGGTGTACGAGGCGAAGATGTCCAGCGAGCGCGTCGGCGCGGCCGTCGCGCTCAGTTCGACCCCACGCGACTCGACCCCCGGCTTATTGAGGTAGCAGTAGCTACAGTCGTAAATCGGGCGCTCATACGGGAACTCGTTAGGATAATAGGACGAGTAAGAGCCGGGTTCTATTGCCTTGCGCACGGAGGTGTAGAAGTAGGTCGCCGTGGCCCGCAGCCGGTTACCGAAAAGCGACTGGTCTACGCCCGCGTCGAAAGAGACGGAGCGTTCCGGCCGGACGAGCGGATTACCGTACGGGTTCCAACTGCCGAAACACCCGCCGAAGACGCAGATGAAGCCGTAGAAAGCGCCGAAGCGTTCGTAAAGCGACGGCGCTCGCTGCCCGTTGCCGACGTGCGCGCGCAGCTTCGTCTGCGTCCGGTTGAAGAAATATGCCACAGAGCCGTCGCCCGTGAAGGCGCTGGGCGGCGACGCGAGCACGCTTCGGTAGGGCGGCTCTTTCGGCTGGAAGCCCGTGTGGCCGAGCGTGAAGAATTGCGCGCGGAAGGCCGCCGAGACTCGCAAGCGGTTTCCGAGGAGGCTCAACTGGTCCTGGACGAAGAAGGTCTGGCTGCGCTGCGCGAGGTCAAACCACGTGTCGGTCACAAAGCGCGGGCCGACTCCCTGGTCATAGTCACGCTGGTCATAGTTCTCCGTCTCGACTTCGCCGCCGGCGGTGATGAAGTTGGCCCGGCCGAGCCGGAAATCGGCGCGCCCGGCGACGGTCTGTATGAGTCCGTTGCTATCCACGTGCAGTGAAAATTCCTTATACCGCGGGGAGAAGAAGTTCGCGGGGCCGTCCCTGTGTGAACGCCTCGTCGGGATGGCCTGGTAGCTGAGCGTGTAGCTCAGGGTCTCGGAAGGCTGCCCGGTGAAGACGAGCGCGCCGTTGAAGAAGCGCGTCCGCTCGGCATTGTCGGGGTCATCCAGATCGGGGAAGAAGGTGGCCGCGCCGTAATCGAAACTGAAGGGGAAGCCGAACGCCACGTCACGAAAGCGGCGAAGCCCGTCCGGTGAGAGCGGCACTGCCGGGATGAAGCGGCCGTCGAGCGGCACGTTATTATAGATGCTCCGTGGAGGGTCGTTGAGCTGCGCGTAGGAGTCCGCGGTATAAAGGCGAACCGAGAGAGTTGTTCGGGGCGTGAAGTGAAAAGCGAAGCGCCACTGACTGCTCGTGATGCGCGAAGCGTCGTTGCCGTCTATGCCCTTCATGACGTTGACGTGCGTGAGTCCCAGGCTGTAAACGACGCGGTCCCCCTGGCCCAACCCGCCGGCCATCTTGACGCGCCCGCGCACCAACCCGAGCGAGCCGCCCTCCAGCAGTATGTTGCCGTGAAGGGGGCCGCCGCCCTCGTTCGACACGAGGTTGATGGCCCCGCCGACGGCGTTGCTCCCGTAAAGCGACGAGCCGGAGCCACGCAGGACTTCGACGCGGTTCGTGTCCGTAAGTAAGAGGCTGCTGAGGAGAGTCTGCGCGCCGCCCCGCTCGGCTGTCGCGTCACGCAGGCGCAACCCGTCAACCAGGACTGCCGTGTCCTCCGGGCGCAGGCCGCGCGCCCAAATTTCGACGGGCGCGCCAGGCCCGCCCGTTTGCACGACGCGCAGGGCCGGCACGGTCTGCAACGCCGACGCGACGGAAAACTCGTCCCGCTCGTCTATCTCTCTTTGGTCAATGATGGTGACGGCCTTCGAGACTTCGTCAACGGTTTGCGCCGCGCCTGAGGGCGTGACGACGACTCCCTCGCGTATGCCCGCGGCCTCAAGCGAGATGTCCAACGCGGGGTTGGTCCCGCTCTCGACGCGTAAGGGCAGCGCCGCCGAGCGCGCGAAGCCGATTCCCTTCGCCTCTATCAAGTACGCGCCCGGCGCGACGCGCTCGAAAAGATACTGGCCGTCCCCGTCCGTCACGGTTTCCAGGCGCTCACCAGGGCGCTCGCGCGGGTAGAGCGTGACGGACGCCGACCGCAGGCCGTCCCCGTGTTTGTCCATGATGCGGCCGGACACAGTGGTCTTGGTCTGCGGTCTCACTGGTGTCAGGCAAACGAGTGTGAGGAGACAGGCGGCGACGGCCGCGCCCACACGGCCATTCATCCTTATGCTTTTCACTTCTTTCGTCCTTTTCAAAAGGCACGGCCATGAAAAGTCGCCTGAGTTTTTCAAAGGGCGTGCGGGCTGTAGTGAGGCTAACGATTAGCGACGTTAGCAGGAACTATGAGCGCGCAAGAGCATATGCTGAGGCGAAACGGGTGTCAACATTCATTCTGACCAGAGTCTATTCATTTTCAGCGAAAAGCTGGAACCACGAAGTAACACGAAGAGACACGAAGCAAGAATAAACGTTTTCGTGTCGTTTCGTGTGTCTTCGTGGTTCCAGCTTTTGAGAATCAATAGACTTTGCATTCTGACAATCTTCGATTGACTCCCCGCGAGTTCCTGTCATATCGTCACCCCATCACGCACACAAATCGTACTCAAGGAGGGAGAGGTGATGTCGGAAACTGTGTCTAATACCGAAATGACTTACAGAGAGTTGGGCGACACGGGCGAGCGCGTGTCCTCGATAGGGGTCGGCGGCTGGCATCTGGGCCTGAAGCACGTTGATGACCAGCTAGCCGTCCGCATCGTCCGCACGGCGATTGACCGCGGCATCAACTTCATGGACAACTCCTGGGACTATTTCGATGGCGCGAGCGAGCGCCGCATGGGCGAGGCGCTGCGCGACGGCTATCGCGAGAGGGCGTTCATCATGACCAAGATTGACGGTCGCTCGAAGCAGGAGGCATTCAAGCAACTGGACGAATCGCTCAAGCGTCTTGGGGTGGATTGCATAGACCTCGTCCAGCACCACGAAGTCATACGCTACGAAGACCCGCACCGCATCTTCGACGAAGACGGCGCGAACAGCGCGCTCCTCGAAGCGCGCCGGGCGGGCAAGCTCCGCTACATAGGCTTCACGGGACACAAGGACCCGCGCATACACCTGCACACGCTCGAAGTGGCCGAAGAGCACGGGTTCAAGTTCGACGCCGTGCAGATGCCCCTGAACGTGATGGACGCACACTACCGCAGCTTCGAGAAGCTGGTCTTGCCCGAACTGGTCAAGCGCGGCATAGGCGTCCTCGGCATGAAGTCTATGGCGAACGGAATCCTCTTGAAGTCGAACACTGCGACGCCCATAGAATGCCTGCACTACGCGCTCAACCTGCCGACCTCCGTCGTCATCACGGGCATTGACAGCATGTTGATTCTGGAACAGGCGTTCGAAGCGGTGCGCACGTTCCGGCCTCTGAGCGACGGGCAGGTTCAGGAGTTGCTGGCTAAAACACGGCAGGCGGCAGCCGACGGCCAATTCGAGCCTTTCAAGACGACTTCCATCTTCGACGGCACGGCCCAGAACCCCGACTGGCTCGGCGAAGAGCCCGAACGCTTCCGGCAGTTGATGCCGCAGAATTAATTGGGATTAAAATCTAAAGAGCGGGAGAAGAACTGTAGGACACGCGTCTCCATGCGCTCGCGGATTTTGTTGCCGTGGTCGCCGCCCTGGTAAATCTCGAAGACGTGCGGGATGCCTCTCTCGGTCAGCTCGTCCGAAAACATGCGGCTCGTGATTCGGATGTGGGAAAATTCTTCGTTCTGCCCGTAGTCGATGTAAATCCCGCGCAGTTTCAGAAGCGACTCCCTGTACTGTTCCACCATGTAGAGCGGCATCTTTGAACGGAATTGAGAGAAGGCCGGCTCGTTCGGCATCAAGCGCCCGTCAACCAGCTTGTAAGGAAAGTTGACGTAGAGCGGGGCGCGCTGCGGGTCCGGCGAGAAGGCGGCCGAGATTGAAATAAAAACATCCGTCCAGAAGTCATCAAACGATTCCGGCATCTTCT
>DATFCB010000369.1:0-11822 GCA_035253525.1 Pyrinomonadaceae bacterium
TCGATTCCGGGGCCATCGCGGTCGCTTACGAGACGGTGCAGCTCGCGAGCGGCGAGCTGCCGTTGCTCACACCGATGTCCGAGGTCGCCGGCCGCATGGCGGTGCAGGAGGGGGCCAAGTACCTCGAGAAGATCTACGGCGGCCGCGGGATGCTGCTCGGCGGCGTCCCCGGGGTCGCGCCGGGCAAGGTCGTGATCATCGGCGGCGGGATCGTCGGCTCAAGCATCGCCTACCACCTGACGGAGGCCGGCTGCCGCGACGTGCTGGTATTAGAGCGCGAGGCGCACCAGGGCCAGGGCTCCACCGGCAAGAGCATGGGCGGCGTGCGCGCGCAGTTCGCGACCGACGTGAACATACTCATGTCGCTCCACTCGATTAACTTCTTCGCCGCCTTCGACGAAGCAGTCGGCCACCCTGCCGACTACCGCCCGCACGGCTACCTCTTCGTCGCCACGACTGAGCGTCACCTCGATTACCTCAAAGCGAACCGCGAGCGGCAGACGAGACTGGGGCTGAAAAACGTAGAGCTGGTGTCCAGGGAAGAGATTGTCGGGATGGTCCCTCAACTGCGCGACGACGACATCCTGGGCGGGACTTTCTGCCCGACGGACGGCTTCGTTGACCCGCACAGCGTGATGATGGGCTTCATGCTGCGCGCTCGTGAGCGCGGCGCGAGGCTCCGACTCAACGCGGCGGTCACAGGCATTGACGTAGAGCACGGTCGCGTGACGGGAGTCCGCACCACGAGCGGGCGCATACAGACGGGCGTGGTCGTGAACGCGGCGGGCGCGTGGGCCGCCGACGTGGCGCGCATGGCCGGGGAGGAGTTGCCCGTTGAGCCTTTGCGACGCCAGCTCGTCCCGACCGAGCCGTTCGGTGAATTGCCCGCGCGCTTCCCCATGGTGATAGACATGTCCACGGGCTTTCACTTCCGCCGCGAGGGCTTGCGTATCCTGCTGGCATGGAATGACCCCGAAGAGACGCCCGGCTTCAAGACGAACTTCGATTCGTCGTTCGTCGAAAAGATTTTGGCCCACGCCGCCTCGCGCGTGCCGTGCCTGGCCGAAGCACAGGTCAACGCGGGCCGCGCCTGGGCCGGACTCTACGAGATGACGCCGGACCACCACGCCGTCATCGGCCGCGCTCCCACTGTCGGCGGCCTTTTCCTCGCCAACGGCTTCAGCGGCCACGGCGTCATGCACTCGCCCGCCACCGGCCGCATCATCTCCGACCTCATTCTCCACGACGAGACGCGCCTGCTCGACATCACCCCGCTCAGGGTCGAGAGATTCGCCGAGGGCCAGCTCCTCGAAGAGACTTCGGTTCTCTGAAGCCTAGCGGTAAAATTAAATGATGAATGCGGAATGATGAATAATTAGGCTTTTGCTTTTTAATTCATCATTCCGCACTCATCATTCCGATTGACGGGAGGTTCGAGCAATGGGCAGTAGCAAAGCGGCGACGACACGGGCAGGGCGAGGCGGTCAACTCTCGGAGGGCGCGTTGCGCTGTCGCAAGAAGTTCTTACAATTCTTCCCCGAAGGGTTTCGGGACGAGACTTACATCGAGTGGGAGCGCGGCTACAAGTGGGAGACGCACGAGCGTTGGGAGGAGGTGCTTGGGCGCGACGAGTTTCGCGGGCTACTGCGGCGTGGCGAGTTCGCGGAGATAGCGGCGCGGGCCGTGCGCGTCGAGCAGCGCTCGCGCCACAGCATGATCTTCTCCTTCGAGAAGATGGCGCTGCGCGATGCCGTGAAAATCCCAGAGGGCGCGCGCGCGTTCAGTGAAGGACTCTATAACCTGCTGCACGGCGCGGCATCTTTAGAGCGCAGGTTCGACCGCTGGTGTGAGACCGTGGCGAGCTTGCCGCGCAAGCAGACGCGCGTGTTGACGTGGCCGCTCGTCACGGTCTTCGGCTTCATCGCACAGCCCGAGACGCACATCTTTCTCAAGCCGAACGTCTCACGCATCGCAGCGCGCGAATACGGCTTCGACTTTCAGTACCAGTCCAGGCCGTCCTGGGAGGTTTACAGTAACTACCTTCAATTCGCCGAGACCATCAGGCGCGACCAGCGCGACCTGGCCCCGCGCGACATGATAGACCTACAGTCGTTCATGTGGGTTCAAGGGTCTGATGAGTACTAAGAGCGAAATATTGATCAGGCAAATCGAGCCGGAAGAATACGAGGCCGTGCGCCAATTCCTGGCGGGAGAGGGCTGGCAACATCGCGTGGCCGACCCCGAAAGATTTCGGAAGATGCTGGATGCGACCCGCCGGGCAGTGGTCGCGTGGGAGGACGCGCGCGTCGTAGGCTTCGCACGAGCCTTGTGCGACGAAGTTTCAAACGGCTACATCTCCATGCTCGCCGTCGCCTCTGACCGCCGTGGGCGCGGCATCGGACGCCGACTCGTAGAGCAACTTATCGGCGACGACCCCTGCATCACCTGGGTCCTGCGCGCAGGGCGCAGCAGCCGCGGCTTCTGGGAAAAACTCGGCTTCAAAGCATCAGAGATAGCGATGGAGAAAATAAGGACGTAAATCGTAAATCGTGAATCGTGAATAGAGAAAAACCGTTCACCGATTCACGATTTACGATTTACGTCCTTTTGCCTTTTACTTTTGCCTTCTGATGATGTAAGACATTACTTCTCCTCTTGCCCCATGTCGAATTTTAGCGGCGCGCGTGTGCCCGTCGGGCGGCGTGCCGGTGATGCGAACGAATCGGCGCGGGAGTTTTCGCCCCTTGCGCTGGCCTTAATATTTTGTCACTATGGAAACCAGCATGTCACCAATACAGAAGACGCGCGCTGAAGCTGAGACCGAGACTGCGGCCGAGCGTCTGACCTCGCAAATCGAAAGCGCGCGCACGGCCGTGGCTGTGCGCTCGACATCCGACATAGATGAACTCGAAGCGTGCGCCGACCGCCTGGAGCGTGCCGCGCGTGACCTCGCCGTCGCCCTGCGCGAGCTGGCGCGTGAACGCCACGCCGCCGTTGACGAGTCCTGACCGGGCCGTCTGGTGCCTGCGACGCGGGGCCAGACGGCCCCTTTGCTTCTTACATCATCATCATATTTCACCGGAGTAGTTATGACTTCACTTCGCGCGCAGAAAATCACTGTGGACAAGGGGAGAAAGCGCACCGGCTACGGGCTGGACAATTACGGCATCAAGAACCCCGCGACCGTTTACTGGAACCTGACGACGCCCGAACTCTACGAAGAGATCGCGCGCCGCAATGAGGGACTCTTCTCGGACCACGGGGCGCTTATCTTTGACACGGGCGAGCACACGGGCCGCGCGGCCAAAGACAAGGCCATCGTCCGCGAGCCGTCGAGCGAGAACCTTGTCTTCTGGGGCGAAGTCAACAAAGAATTCTCGCAAGAAAAATTCGACGCGCTCAAGGAGCGCATGATGGCTCACGCCGACGGGCGCGACCTCTTCGTGCAGGACACTTTCGCCGGCGCGGACCCGCGCTACCGCCTTCCCGTCCGCATCGTCACCGAGTTGGCCTGGCACTCGCTCTTTGCGCGCACGATGTTCATCAACGACGCCGGGGCCGAGCACAAGCCCGAGTTCACCATCATCAACTTCCCTTCGTTTCGCGCCGAGCCGGAGCGCGACGGGACGCGCTCGCCGACTTTCATCCTGATGGACTTCAACCAGCGGCTCGTCTTGATCGGCGGGACATCCTACGCGGGCGAGACGAAGAAGAGCGTCTTCACGATTCTCAACTACCTGCTCCCGCAACGCGACGTGATGAGCATGCACTGCTCCGCGAACGTAGGGGAGCGCGGCGACGTGGCGATCTTCTTCGGTCTCTCTGGCACGGGCAAGACTACTCTCTCGGCAGACCCAGAGCGCAAGCTCATCGGCGACGACGAGCACGGCTGGTCAGACGACGGCGTCTTCAATTTCGAGGGCGGCTGCTACGCCAAAGTCATCAAGCTTTCGGCCGAGGCCGAGCCGGACATCTACCGCACGACGCGCATGTTCGGGACCATATTGGAAAACGTCGTCTACGACCCCGAAACGCGCGCGCTCGATTTGGACGACGCGTCGAAGACCGAGAACACGCGTGCGGCTTACCCTCTGACGAGCATCCCGAACATCATGCCGGAGGGCTACGCAGGCCACCCGCAGAACATCATCATGCTGACGGCCGACGCCTTCGGCGTGCTCCCGCCCGTCTCGCGCCTCAGCCCTGAGCAGGCCATGTATCACTTCCTCTCGGGCTACACGGCGAAGGTCGCGGGCACGGAGCGCGGCGTGACTGAACCGCAGGCGACCTTCTCGACCTGCTTCGGCGCGCCCTTCATGGTCTTGCATCCAGGCGTCTACGCAGACCTCCTCGGCAAGAAGATGGCCGAGCACAAGGCCAACTGCTGGCTCGTCAACACTGGCTGGTCGGGCGGCCCCTACGGGACTGGACAGCGCATGAAGATCAAGTACACACGCGCCATGATTCGCGCCATCCTGAACGGCACGCTCGCCAACGTCGAGACCAACCCCGACCCAATCTTCGGCCTCAACATCCCGGTCCTCTGCCCGGACGTTCCCGCGGAAGTTCTCATCCCGCGCAACACCTGGGAAGACAAAGACGCATACGACCAGAAGGCGCACGACCTCGCCCGCCGCTTCAACGAGAATTTCAAGAAGTATGAGGACGGCGTGTCCGAAGCCGTCCGCGCCGTCGCGCCGAAGAACGATTAAGGAAAAGCTCGTAAATCGTAAATCGTAAATCGTGAATAGATGACCCGTCTTTTCTATTCATGATTTACGATTTACGATTTACGAGCTTTTCCTTTCGCCTTGACTGCCGGGCGTCTTCCGCGTAGAAGATGTGCAAAGGCTGCGCGGGTCGCACTCTCAAGGCGCAGCTCAAGAGCTTTCTAAACCCTGACTCTCAAGAACTCGCCGTCAGTGAGGCTGTAGGCGTTCTATCGCGGACCGGCAAGACAAGCAGTGCTCCTGTTTCAAGAAATGTAGATGAGTTTCGACGAGGCACCTCAGACGAAGTCGGCGGCGACGCTGCGGACCATCACCGACACGGTCAGGCGCGTCATGCGCGCCGGCACGGTCAGCGTCGCCAGCTTCTCGCTCGCCGAGAAGAAGGTGACGTGGAAGGCGCGCAGCGGTTTCAAGTCGCGCGGCGACGAAGAACTGGATTTGGTCATGCCGCTCGGCGGGAAGTTTCTTGAGCTGGTGGCGATCACGGACGCGCCGATGATTATCAAGGGCATCGGCTCGCGCCCGGATATCTCGGCCGCAAACTTCCCTTTGCACGGCCCCGAAGGCGTGCGCGATCTGTCGGTCGTGCCGCTCCACGCGCGCGGCGAAACGCTCGGCGCGCTCGTCGTCGGCTACCGCACAGAGCACAGTTTTACGAGCGATGAGGAGACGCTGCTCGAAGGCTTGGCCGAGTTGGCGGCGATGGCGCTCGACCACGCGCGGCTCTTCGAGACGGTCGAGTCCGCCAAGAGAATCTGGGAGCGGACGTTCGACGCCATCCCGGACGGCATCATCGTCCACGACCAGCACATGCAGATCGTGCGCTGCAACGCGCACGCCGCGCTGATGATGGACATGCAGCCGGCGGAGGCCATCGGCCTGACCTGCGCGGACGCCTTCGCACGCCTCTTCGGCGAGCGCGCCGCCGCATACCACATGGGCGAGAGCCGCGGCACGGCCTCGTCCTTCGAGTTGCAGGCCGAGGACGGCCGCCGCTATCTGGTCGCGGTCGCGCCCTTAGACGAGAACGAGAGCCTGGGCGGGAGCGTCATCACGTGGAGCGACGTGACGGAGTTGTCGGAGATGCAGGAGCAACTCGCGCGCTCGCGCCGCCTCGCCACGGTGGGCCAACTCGCGGCGGGCGTGGCGCACGAGATCAACAACCCGCTCGCGACCATCACCACCTGCGCCGAGGCCACGCTCCGCAACATGCGTAAGAGCGCGGCGACCGTGGCGGCGGCGGCTGGCACTGAAAGCCGCGACTCTTTTTACCTGGAAGAGATCGTGCGCCAGGCGCTCAGGTGCAAGGAGATCACGCGCGGGCTGCTGGACTTGTCGCGCCAGCGCCGCCCGCACCGCCAGGCGTGCGACATCAACGAGATGGCCGCGCAGTGCGCGCGCCTGGCTGAAGACCGCGTGCAGTCGGACGCGATTAAGCTGGAGGTCAGCCTGGACCCCGAAGTCGGCGAAGTCGCGACCGACGCCGTGATGGTCAGGCAGGTGCTGGACAATCTGGTCAGTAACGCGCTCGACGCCGTGGGCGACGAAGGCGCGGTGACCGTCTCGACGCACCGCGTCGGCGAGCGCGTCGCGATAGAGGTCGCGGACACTGGGCACGGCATCGCGCCGGAGATGCTGGTGCGCATCTTCGACCCGTTCTTCACGACCAAAGATCAGGGCAAAGGGTCCGGCCTCGGCCTCGCCATCTCGTACACGCTGGCCGAGGCGCTGGGCGGCGCGCTCACGGTCGAGTCCAAGCAGGGCGCGGGCAGCCGCTTCCGCCTCTGGCTCCCCCGCCGCGTGCCGGAAGGAAGGGATGAGGGATGAACGAAGGGATGAGGGATGAGGGATGAGGGATGAAGTAAAGACAGAGAGCTTTTCATTCATCCCTCATCCCTCATCCCTCATTCCTTAGGAGTAACGCATGAGCCGTAAGATTCGTGTGATGGTCGTGGACGACAACAAGATGTTTCGCGACGTGGTGGCCGACCAGCTCAACGACTCGAACATCGAGGCGGCCTCGGCCGGGAGCGGTGAGGAGGCTTTGCAGTCGTTGGGGACGACCGACTGCGACGTGGTGCTCTTAGACATCAACATGCCTGGGATTTCGGGACTGGACGTGCTGCGCCAGATCAGGCTGATGGAGGACGCGCCCGAAGTCATCATGCTCACCGCAGACACTTCACTCTCCACCGGCATCGAGGCGATGCGGCTCGGCGCTTACGACTACCTGACGAAGCCCGCGACGCTGGACGAAATGGAGGCCGTCATACGCAAGGCTGACGAGAAGCGCCGCCTCGTTCGCCAGAACGCTTCCTTGCGCTCGGTCGTGCGCCAGCCCGCCGCGACGGAAGACGAACTCCCCTCGTTCATTTATGAGAGCGAGCAGATGCGCGGCGTGGTCGAGTTGGCCGAGAGCGCGGCGCGGCTGGATTCGACAGTCATCATCACGGGCGAATCTGGCACAGGTAAGGACGTGCTCGCGCGCTTCATACACGCCAGGAGCGCGCGAAGGGATTCGCCGCTCATCACCGTCAACTGCGGCGCGATGCCCGAAACGCTCTTCGAGTCGGAATTCTTCGGCCACGAGAAGGGCGCGTTCACGGGGGCGAGCGCGCTCAAGCGCGGCCTGATAGAAGCGGCCGACGGCTCCACGCTTTTCCTGGACGAAGTCGGCGACCTCCCGCTCCCGGTGCAGGTCAAGCTCCTGCACTTTCTCGAACAGGGACGCTTCCGCCGCGTCGGCTCCACACGCGACCAGGCAGTTGACGTGCGCATCATCGCCGCCACCAACCGTCACTTGCCGCAGGACGTGCGCGACGGCCGCTTCCGCACAGACCTCTTCTACCGTCTCAACGTCGTCTCGCTGCACATACTCCCTTTGCGCGAGCGCCCGGCGGACATCCCCGCCCTGATAGAGTATTACCTGACGCTTTACCGCCAGCGCTTCAACCGCCCGGCGCTCTCTCTGTCAACGGAAGCGCGCCAGCGCCTCGAAAGCTACGCGTGGCCCGGCAACGTGCGCGAGTTGCGCAACTCGCTTGAGCGTGCCATCGCGCTCTCTACGAGCGACACGATTGAGGCCGGGCAGTTGATGTTGCAGGGGGACGCGAGCCAGGCGTCCGTGGCCGGGGAAGCAAGCCAGACGCACGCGCCGGGCGCACAAACGGCGACGCTTTACGAGCTTGAGCGCCAGCACATCCTGCGCGTGCTCTCGGAGGCGGGCGGCAACCGCGAGCGCGCCGCCGCCATCCTGGGCATCTCCGCGCGCACGCTCTACCGCAAGTTGCGCGAGTACGAAACGAGCAACGTCCCGGCGGACTTCAGCGCCGAGTGACATTCATTGTGCCAATTCTCAAACAGGGGGAAAGAAAAAGTCATGCCTTACCAACGACTGACCGAGTCTTTTAATTATCGCCCGCGACCGACCCGCGCGCTCTTGTGTCTCGTAGCCTTTTTCAGCCTGGCGGCAGCGGGCAGTCAGGCGAACGCACAAACAACGTGGACGCTCGTCTGGGGTGACGAGTTCAACGGTTCGGCCGGCGCGGCCGTTGACGGGACGAAGTGGGTCATGGAGACGGGCGGCGGCGGCTGGGGCAACAACGAGTTGGAGTATTACACCAACTCGACCCGGAACGCGGCGATGGACGGGACAGGCAACCTTGTCATCACGGCCATACAAGAGACACTCGCGCGCAAGTTCCGGTGCTGGTACGGGCAGTGCCAGTACACCTCCGCCCGCCTCAAAACGCAGGGTAAATTCAATCAGGCTTACGGCCGTTTCGAGGCGCGCATCAAGGTCCCTTACGGCCAGGGCATCTGGCCCGCGTTCTGGATGCTCGGCAACAACATCCAAAAGGCGGGCTGGCCCAACTGCGGCGAGATAGACATCATGGAGAACATAGGCCGCGAGCCTGCAATCGTTCACGGCACGATTCACGGCCCCGGCTACTCGGGAGCGAACGGCATCGGCTCAGGCTACAGCTTACAGAGCGGTGCGTTCTCTGACACTTTCCACGTCTTCGCCGTCGAGTGGGAGCCGAACGTCATACGCTGGTACGTTGACGGAGCCCTCTACCAGACGCGCACGCCCGCGGACCTGCCGGCCGGCGCGTCCTGGGTCTTCGACCATCCGTTCTTCATGATCCTCAACCTCGCCGTCGGCGGCTACTGGCCCGGCAACCCGGAAGCGACGACTATGTTCCCGCAGAAGATGTACGTGGACTATGTTCGCGTCTACCGCAAGACAGCGTGAAGCCGGAAGGGGCGCGGGGTTGAAGCTCAACAGCCGGCACGACGGCTGTCGGAGGCATTCGCTTGTTGGGCGGCGGCTCAACGCGTCAGTGCGAGCCTTGACGAGATAAAGCCTCATCGAGTTCCTTACTGAAATCCATGCCGTAGACTTCAGAAAGAATTGGCACACGCCGACGCAGCTCTTTAACGTAGCTGCTATCCAGGTAAGTAGCAGCGGCGGGTTCAATCGTCGTCAGGTTAGCCCCGAAGTAGATTAGCCCGTCTGCCATCTCTACGACCGAAGGCCAATCGGAAGTTTCAAGCGGCACCCATTGCTTCTCACCGTCTACGACCTTCTGTACGAGCATGCCCTTGGGCGCGAATGGGGCGAACGACTCACTTCCCAAGCGCGTCCCCCGTGCGACGACCACACATGGACTTCCGCACCGTTGCCCCGCAATGGGCTCGCGGGTGTGCCAGAAAGCAAAGAGCTTACCGGGATGGCGGCGATGTAGGAGATCGGCAGCACTACGCTTCCTGTCCGGCACCTGCTTTTTCGGTTCTCGTGAATTGATGAAATGGATTCCACCGGCAATCAGCAACGCCTTCTGTCCACGGTTTAGAATTTCACGCTCCACCACTTCCGCATAGAAGAGGTCACGGTCTGCGTAACGCTCGTAGTCAGATTTCGTATGAACGATTTCCCAGCCAATCGGAGGATCGCCCAGGATGACTCGGATTTTCTTCGAGCGTGGGAGCCGCATGTTTACTTCACGAACGGTCTGGAAAAATTCTTCATAGAGCGGAGAATCCCACACCAGGAACATCGTTGTATTGCGCCAAATCTTTTCCACTTCCGCGCGAGGAATTTGTCCGCCAAAGACATAGCGGTCGGCCACGTCCTGATACTTAGCATTGCCGAATTCGACGACGATGTTAGTTACATGCTGCTTCGTCAGGCGTCGGTCGCGCACCAAAGATTGCAAAAACTCATGCACTTCTTTCGCGCGATGAAACTCAGGTATAGCTACCAGATCATATTGATTAAATAACCGTAATACTGTGCCCCGCGGATCGGCCGTCGCCGCATCCACTTCGGGCGTAGTTATCAAAACAAGTATTGCCATTATCAAAAGCAGCCAAAACTCTCTCATTAAAAAATTGCCTCCAGGTGAGTAGTATAGACATCGGACATTGATTCGCGAACCGCTCCCGGTCGTCAGAAATGACGATGCGATTGTCTATCAGGTCAAACGGCAGGACGACGGAAGACTTGTCGGCCGCCACCTCGGCTCCGAGAGACGAGATGGTCAGATGCAACAGCAGACATAGCGCCCAAACTGTTCGGTCTCTTCTTTGCGCCTTTGCGTCTTGGCGTGAAAAAAACCCAAGCCACTCACGCCAAGACGCAAAGCTGTTGAGTCTTCATCTCGCGTTATCTGGCGTAGTAGCCGCGGCGCGTGCGTGCGGCGAGGTCGGGGCGGTTGACGAGGCGGACAGAGACGGTGCGCCACGCGCCGTCACGCCGCTGGTTCTTCGGGTGGTAGCCTATGCTGTAGACCGTGCCCAGGTCGCGTATCACCTGCTCGTAGACGCCCTTCAGGTCTTCCACCCTCTGCGCGCTGTAAAGCAGACTGCCGCTCTCGCTCGCGAGTTCCAGGAGTTGCTGGCGCGCCAGCGTGTAAGCCTCCGCAGTCGCCTTGTGCTCTTTGAGCATCTCGCGCTCAGTGTCCAGGTAGATGGGGATGACGATGGTCTCGGACGTTTTGACCATCTCCAAAAGGTCTTCGTACTCGATATTGGAGCCCGCGCCGGGCACACCCGGCAGCCCGTTGTCCACGCCGTCCGACATGACGACGACGGCCTGGCGGCGCGACGCGTCGCGCGGCTCGAAGCCGTTTTTCAGGACGAGCGAGAGCGCGTCCCAGAAATTGGTCCCGCCGCTCGGCTTCCCCATCTGCTTGATGCGCTCGACGAGCAGCCGGCGGTCGAGCGTCAGGGGCGAGACGACCGCCGCCACGTCCGTGAAGGTGACGATGCCGATGCGGTCTGTGGGCCGCGCGGCCTCCACGAAGCGTATGGCCGACTTGCGTATCAGGCTGAGCTTCTTCACGGTCGAGCCAGAGAGGTCGAGCAGGAGCACAAGGTCGAACGGCGTGGAGGCCGAGGCGAAGAAGCTGATCTCTTCGAGCGAGCCGTTCTCCATCACGAGAAAATCCTGCCTGCCCAACTCGCCCACGCCGCCCTGCCGCTCGCCGCGGCTGAAGACGCTGACGTTCAAGTCAACCAACTCCGTGTCAACCCGAATCGTCTCTCCATCCATGTCCCGCCCCTGTGCAATCGGCGGCGGCGGCGGGGGCGGCGGCTCATCTTCAATCTGCGCCCGGACGGAAGAAACGGAGAAGGCGGAAAGCAGAAGGCAGAAGGCAGAAATTAACGCACGGCGAGAAACCGTCTTCATTGACCACTGACCACTGACCACTGACCACTGCTTTTCAGTTCGCATAGTAGCCGCGTTTGCCGCGCGCGACGGCGTTGGGGCGCGTGACGGCGACGCGGATCGCGCGCCACTTCCCGTCGCGCAATTTGTTCGTCGGGCGGTAAGAGAGGCTATAGACGGTGCCGAGGTCGGCGACGACGCGCTCGTAAGCGTCCGCCAAATCCTCCAGGCTTTCGACTTCATAAAAGATGCCGCCGCCCGCGTCCGCCAACCCCTCCATGCGGTCGTGCCCGAGGTCGTAAGTCTCCGGCTGGATGTCGAGCGGACTCAGGCTGCTGTACTCTGTCTCCACGTTGAGCCAAAGACTGTAAAGCACGCCGTCGAACTCGCGCAGGCGCGAGAGAAGCTCTTCGTAGGGA
>DATFCB010000370.1:0-9450 GCA_035253525.1 Pyrinomonadaceae bacterium
GTTTTCTTAGCGCCTTTGCGTCTCCAGCGTGAGATGTTTTCCTCTCGCGTCAGGCCAGAGAGAGGCGATCCAGTTCGCCCGTCTTCCCTTTGACCTCCTGCTTGATCTCTTCCACGTCTTCGGCCACCTCGTCCAGTTTCCCGCTCGTGCGCTTCACCTCTTCGTGAACGGCCTCGACCTCGTCCGTAACGTCTTCGACGGCCTCGCGGACCTTCGCGTCCTGCTTGGCGTCTTCCTTGACCGTCTCCTCTATCACTTGCAAGACCTCCTGCGGCTCGGGCGAGACTTTGAGCGCCTTGACTTCGGGGTCGGGCTTGAAGTTGAAGCGGCTGCCCATCTGGTCTAATTGCTCCGTAATCTGGTCGAGCATTTCCAGAACTTTCGTAGCCTTCTGCTCGGCCAGCAGGTTGACCTGTAGGTCAAGCTCGGCGCGCTTCTCGGCAGCCTGGGCCAGCCGGTTCTGCGAGATCAGCACGAAGGTCGAAAGGAAGATGGCTTCCAAAGAGACGATCAGCGTCAGCAGGCCGAAGGGGAAGCGGTCGAACTGGCTCAAGCGCGGGATGTGTACCAACCCTATGTTGAGGAGAATCCAGAGGCCGAACCAGACGACGTGAATGTAAACGAACGCGAGCGAGCCCGTGAAGTCCGTGATGGCGTCCGCGATGCGCCCCCCAAAGCTGCGCGCTTCGGTCACCTTCCGCTGCATCTCCGCGATGGCGGCCGTGTTCTTCTTGACGATCTCGCTCTGCGAAATGGCTTGAGTACTCATAGTGCTTTGTCCAAAAACCTCCGAATGTTTAACCTGCTTTGCCTTATCAACCACTGTGCCGCCGAAAACAGGGCCAAAAATCGCGGCCCGTGTGCGTTTACGTACCCATTCGATGCAGCGAGATAAGTTTTTGGGACGAATTTAAGCGGATTTATGCTATCTTCTGATGCCCTGTCTGCCGCGACGGGGCGCGCGAGTTTGGCGGGCGCGAACGTTCGCGGCGTGGCCCTGTGAGTCCAGTTAAGTTTCTCCCCGAAACCTCTTTTCGAGACCTCGAATGCGTCGTCCCCTGATAGCACTCTTCCTCTTCGCGACAGTCTTGCTGTCGGCGGTCGCCGTGCGCCCCTACACGCTACAGTTCACGGACGCGTCCAACTCCGCCCAGGTCAAGTGGCCCACGCGCACGATCAAAATCGCGCTCTCGTCCTCGCTCTACGCGCCGCAGCCGAACATCAAGGCGGGCAGCGATGTTGCGGGCGCGGCGCGGCGCGCGCTCGGCCGCTGGGCCGAGGCGGCAAACATACGCTTCGTCGTCACAGCGTCGGACGTTCAGTCAGTCAGCGCGCCCGGAACTCGCGGCGACGGGGTGAGCCTCATCACTATTGCACGCACGGTTGAGAACGCCGCGCCGTTCGCGGGCGCGGGCGGCGAGATGGCGGGCCGCACGCGCGTCTTCTCGACCGTCGCGGGCAGCATCACAGAGGCGGATGTCGTGCTGAACCCGAACCAGCCTTTCTCCGCGGACGGCACGCCCGGAACTTACGACCTCGAAGCGACCTTCATGCATGAAGTCGGCCACCTGCTCGGTCTCGAACATTCGGCCGTGCTCGGCGCGACGATGCAGCCGCGGCAGGCGAAGAACGGGATTTACAATTTGTCCGCGCAGCCGCCGCGCACGCTCTCGGACGACGACCGCGCGGGCGTGCGCGCCATCTACGGTGCGCGCCTCGGCTCAGGGCTGCGCGGCGCGATTTCTGGCACAGTCACTTTCAGCAGCGGCGCGCCCGTCTTCGGCGCGAACGTCTGGGCCGAAGAGGTGACCACGGGGCGCGTCGCGGCCAGCAACATCACGCTCCTGAACGGAGCCTACCGCATCGAAGGACTTCTGCCCGGAAGCTATCGCGTTTTGGCACAGTCGCTCTCCGGCGCGGTCTCCGCCGCCGAGATCAGCTCGCAGCGCGGGGCTTACGCAGGGCTCAGCCTCAACCAGCAAGTCCCCTTCCGCGCCGAAGAACTCGGGACAGTCAAAGTCCGTGCCAACTCGACCGCCACGCTCAACGCGCAACTCTCGGGCTCGGCGGCACTACTGCACCCGTCGCTCGTCGGCGCGGGCGGCCAACTCTCGACCGTCGCGGTTCAACTCGCGCGCTCGCGCGCCTACAGGGTCTTCGTCGCGGGCGCGGGCGTCACGATTAATCAGCTCGCCAGAAACGGCGTCACTTCGACTTCGCCCGTCGTCGTCGTTGACCAGGCGAGTCTGCGCGCGGAGGACTTCGGCCCGGAGATTTCCGTCGTCAGTTTCGACGTTTACGTCACCCAGGAAGCGCGCGCGGGCGACTACAGCCTGCGCCTTCAATCACAGACGGGCGAAGTCGCTTACGTGGTCGGCGGATTGACGGTTGACGAGCCTGAAAGGAGCGCCGACGCGGTCATAGAAACGGACGCGGCCCCGGAGGATGCGGCCCGCGTTGATCCGGCTGATGAATTTTCGTTCGGTGGTTGAAACTTAGACCTGAGTTGTGCATAATCGTGTTGCGCCCGACTCCCCGTTGGGCGAAGTGGTCGCGTGGGGTGAGGACACGTGGCCTTAGGGCGGGGGTTGTGGGAGACCCCCGCCCGCTTATTTTTTTTAGGCCAAAAATTCTCTTTTTTCTTCAGTCCGTCGTGTTATATTTCCCGCGCTCTTCAAAGCTAAAATTTCGTCGCGAGTAAAGTTACCCCGCTCTCATTCGGCGGAAGTTTTGGCGATTCGTTGTGAAGGTGGGCGCTCCCCTTTGCGCCTCGCTACGGCAGTCGCGAGTGGTCACCATGTCGATTCTCAAGGAACGTTCGAAGAGGCGATTCAAACTCTGGTTATTCAAAGGCGTCAGGGAGCCCGAAGGGCCGCATGAGCACGAGGGCCAGCACCAGCAGCACCCTTGGTGGAAGGTGATGTGCCTGACGGGCGTGGACTACTTCTCCACGCTCGGCTACCAGCCGGGCATCGCCTTCCTCGCCGCCGGCGCTCTCTCGCCCATCGCGACCTTAATCCTGGTGTTGCTGACGCTCTTCGGCGCGCTGCCGATGTATAACCGCGTCGCCGCCGAGAGCCCGCACGGCGACGGCTCGATCTCGATGCTTGAGAACTTGCTCCCGCGTTGGAAAGGCAAGCTCTTCGTCCTGTGCCTGCTCGGGTTCGCCGCGACCAGCTTCATCATCACCATCACGCTTTCTGCGGCCGACGCCGCCGTCCACATCGAGGACAACCCGTACGCGCCGCAATTCTTTCACCACCAGATCACGGTCACCTTAATCCTGATTGCTCTCCTCGGCGCGGTCTTCATCAAAGGCTTCAAGGAGGCGATAGGGATTGCGGTCGTCATCGTCATCGTCTACATCGCGCTCAACCTCGTCGTCGTCACCGTCGGTCTTTATCACATCTTCACCAACCCGCAGAAGCTGACGGACTGGAAGAACCTGCTCGCCGGGCAGGGTCACAGTAACCCTTTCCTGATGATCGGCGCTGCGCTGATTGTCTTCCCGAAGCTGGCGCTCGGCCTCTCCGGGTTCGAGACCGGGGTAGTCGTCATGCCGCTCGTGAAGGGCGACAAGGAATTGACAAACGAAGAGTTGGAGTCAATTCACTCGACGCGCACCGGACGCAGCGCCCCGCCGCCGAGCGCGCAGGCTTTGCTCGAAGGTCGCATACGCAACACGCGCAAGCTGCTCAGGTGGGCCGCGCTGATTATGAGCGTGCTCTTGATATCGAGCAGCATCGTGACGACGTTTCTGATTTCGCCGGACGAGTTTCTCCCCAAAGCGGAAGGGCGTGAGGCAGGCGCGGCGAGCGGCCGCGCGCTGGCCTACCTGGCACACACCTACCTCGGCGATGTCTTCGGCACGATTTACGACCTGAGCACGATTTCGATTCTCTGGTTCGCCGGGTCATCGGCGCTGGCCGGACTCTTGAACATCATCCCGCGTTACCTGCCGCGCTACGGCATGGCTCCGGAATGGGCACGCGCTGTGCGCCCGCTGACGATTGTCCTGACGCTCGTCTGCTTCGTCGTCACGCTGGTTTTCAAGGCGGACGTGGAGGCGCAGGGCGGCGCTTACGCCACGGGCGTGCTGGCGCTGATGAGTTCGGCGGCAATCGCCGTGACGCTCTCGGCCTGGCGCAAGGGGGAAAAGCTTCGCTGGGCCTTCCTGGTCATCTCGCTGGTCTTCGTCTACACGACCGCTACGAACATCATCGAGCAGCCCGAAGGAATCAAGATCGCATCCTTCTTCATCGGCGCGATCATTCTCACTTCGCTCGTCTCGCGCGTGCAGCGCACGACGGAGCTGCGCGTGAACAAGGTCGAGTTGGACGAGACGGCGCAGAAATTTATTGACGAAGCGAACCAGGGCACGATACGCATCATCGCCAACCGCTGCGACCGCGGCGACGCAAACGAGTACCAGATGAAAGAGAAGGAGAAGCGCGAGGACAACCACATCCCGGCGGACGAGCCGATCCTCTTTTTCGAGGTGACGCCGGGGGACGCCTCCGACTTCGCGGGCGTACTCAAGGTGCAGGGGGAATATGTTGACGGCTACCGCGTGCTACGCGCCGAGAGTCCGGCCGTGCCGAACGCGATTGCGGCCTTCCTGCTCCACCTGCGGAACAAGACGGGCAAGCTCCCGCACATCTACTTTGGATGGAGCGAGGGCAACCCGCTCGCGTACCTCTTCAAGTATATAGCCTTTGGCGAAGGTGACACCGCGCCGACCACGCACGAGGTGCTGCGGCAGGCGGAGAAAGACCCGGAGCAGCGCCCGACCGTTCACGTCGGCGGCTGAGCTACACCTTTGCGTCTTTGCGTGAAAAACTTAAATCACTCACGCTGGAGGCGCTGGAGGCGCAAAGTTTGTAATTGACTTGCTCGGTGGAGGGGCGTAGCATTCGCGCGTTGAAAATTTGTCTGCCGAAGTTGTCCACGGCGCTTGACCATCGGCGCGAGAGGGGCAACGCGGGGGAACCAACGTCCTGCCGGCACCGGCGGGACACGGGGCGCATCACGGGGCCGATGAAACGCGGCTTCGCGTAGGACACTTCCAGTCCAAGCCCGTCAGCTAACCTCGCAGGCTCGATGGAAGGGCTGAGCTGCCACGAATAATCTTGAAGGGCGTGGAGCTATGAAAGCTCCACGCCCTTTTTCCGTGGCCGTCACGGGCACAGGCTGCGATGGCGAATTCAAAAGCGAAGATGCGCGGGCCTTTCAAGCGCTGGCTGTTCGGGGTTGTTCAGGAGACGGAGGGGCCGCACGAGTCTGAGGGCCAGCACCAGCAGCACCCTTGGTGGAAGGTGATGTGCCTGACGGGCGTGGACTACTTCTCCACGCTCGGTTACCAGCCGGGCATCGCCTTCCTCGCCGCCGGCGCGCTCTCGCCCATCGCTACTCTGGTCCTCATCCTGCTCACGCTCTTCGGGGCGCTCCCCATCTACAACCGCGTCGCCGCCGAGAGCCCGCACGGCGAAGGCTCAATCTCGATGCTCGAACACCTGCTCCCGCGCTGGAAGGGGAAGCTGTTCGTGCTCGTGCTGCTCGGCTTCGTCGCCACAGACTTCGTCATCACCATCACACTCTCGGCGGCCGACGCGACGGCCCACATCATCGAGAACCCTTTCATCGAACAGCACCTGCCTTTCCTTAATCACGCCGTCTGGGTCACGCTCGGGCTCATCACGATTCTCGGCGCGATCTTCCTCAAGGGCTTCAAGGAGGCGATAGGCATCGCCGTCATCCTGGTCGGCGCTTACCTGCTGCTGAACCTGATAGTCGTCGGCGTAGGCTTATATCACCTCGCGACCATGCCGGACCACTTCGGTCAGTGGGAGAACATGCTCCTGCTGGACCCCAGGGTGCACGGCAACCCGCTGCTGATAATCGGCGTGTCGCTCTACCTCTTTCCGAAACTGGCGCTCGGACTCTCGGGCTTCGAGACGGGCGTCGCGGTCATGCCGCTCGTGAAAGGCGACAGGAACATAACCAAAGAGGATTTGCACGACATACACTCTACGCGCACGGGGCGCAGGCAGCCGCCGCCGAGCGCGCAGGCTTTGCTCGAAGGTCGCATACGCAACACGCGCAAGCTGCTCAAGACGGCCGCACTGATTATGAGCGTGTTTTTAATCTCAAGCAGCTTCGTGACCGCTATGCTCATCGAGCCGGACAAATTCCAGGAGGGAGGGGAAGCGAGCGGCCGCGCGCTGGCTTACCTCGCTCACCGTTACCTCGGCGAAGTGTTCGGCACGATTTACGACCTGAGCACGATTGCGATCCTCTGGTTCGCGGGAGCAAGCGCTATGGCCGGACTCTTGAACATCGTGCCGCGTTACCTGCCGCGCTACGGGATGGCCCCGGACTGGGCCAGGGCGACGCGCCCGCTTGTCATCGTCTTCACGACAATCGCCTTCGCCGTCACTGTCATCTTCGACGCGGACGTGGAGGCGCAGGGCGGCGCTTACGCCACGGGCGTCCTGGTCTTGATGAGTTCGGCGGCCGTGGCCGTCACCATCTCCGCCTGGCGCAGGGGCAACAAGTGGTGGGCATACCTCGTCATCGCGCTCGTCTTCGGCTATACGACCGTCGTCAACATCATCGAGCGCCCGGAGGGCATCAAGATCGCCTCGTTCTTCATCGGCGTGATTGTCCTCACGTCGCTCGTCTCGCGCGTGTGGCGCACGACGGAGCTGCGCGTCGAGCGCGTGGAGCTGGACGACGCGGCGCAGCGAATCATCAACGAGGCGAGCCAGGGGACGATACGCATCATCGCCAACCGTTGCGACCGCGGCGACGCAAACGAGTATCGAGTCAAAGAGCAGGAGAAGCGCGAGGACAATCACATCCCCGCCGACGAGCCGGTCATCTTCTTCGAAGTTAATTTAGGCGACGCCTCGGAGTTCGCGGGCGTGCTGCGCGTGACGGGGGACAACGTTGACGGCTACCGCGTGCTACGCGCCGAGAGTCCGGCCGTGCCCAACGCGATTGCGGCGTTCTTACTACACCTGCGCGACCGGACCGGCAAGCTCCCGCACATCTACTTTGGGTGGAGCGAGGGCAACCCGCTGGCGTACCTTCTCAAGTACATAGCCTTCGGTGAGGGAGACACCGCGCCCGTGACGCACGAGGTGTTGCGCCAGGCCGAAGACGACCCGAAGCAGCGCCCGACCGTGCACGTGGGCGGCTGATGTTTAGAAAGCTGTGAGGATAAAGTTGTCTGACCGATGGGCACGAGGCCTGGTAAAACAGTTACGAGTGACAAGTGACGAGTGACGAGCCAAGACAGACTCTTGCTCGTACCTCGTCACTCTTTATTCGTCACCGATGTTACGCGCTCGCGCTCTGGCTGTGGCCTGCCAGGAAGCAGGAGCGGCAGTAGACGGGGCGGCCCTGCGACGGGTAGAAGGGCACTGTGGTCTGCTGCCCGCACTGGGCGCATTGGACTGAGACTTCTATGCGCTGGCGCACGCCCGAAGCCTGAGCGGCGGCGATGGCCGCGAGTCGCTCGTTCTTGGCCTGCTTGCATGGCTTGCAGCGCTTGGGCTCGTTCTTCAGGCCCTTGTCGTGGAAGAAGACCTGCTCGCCGGCGGTCCAGATGAAATCGTCACCGCAGTCAACGCACTTGATAGTGCGGTCGTCGAATTCAACTTCTGAATTGGTCTGAGTCCACTTCCCGTTCGAGCTATCCGTGAGCTGAGTTTGTGACATGACGTGTACCCCCACCGATGTGCGCCTGCCCGGTCTGTGGCGGCGGTGAAGTAAAGCGCCCGCCGGGCGACCAGCTTGTTATATGTGACAGCGAGGAATCTGCTTATCTTGACTAAGAGCAAATGGCTTTCGAGCGTCAGGGTTCGTGTGGCGGCGAACCTGAGCGCGCTCTCTATCGCCTGGTTTCAAAAAGAAGGCTTTCGGGCGTCCCGGAGGCTCAAAAGTCGGGCGAGGCGTATCAGACGCCGAAGGACTAGCGCGACGAAATTTCACTAGCTCACGTGAGCTACATCGGCCGCGACTTAGGAAAAGTATAACTATCACAAAATTGTGTCAAGGGCTGGCCGTCATTGTGGTAAGGTCTGGGGAAATGCATGGGCCTCCGGCAGGGCCGCGTCTTGACAGAGAAAGATTAGCGTGGCAGCATCCGGCGCGCTCCAATTTCAAATAAACTTTGAAGCACACAAGAGAGACAAATGAACATCCTCGTCATCGGTAGCGGCGGGCGAGAGCACGCGCTCGCGTGGTCGCTTAACAAAAGTGCGCGCCGCCCGCTCAAGCTTTTCTGCGCGCCCGGCAACGCCGGCATCGGTGAGGTCACAGCCCTCGTAGACATCGGCGCGACCGATGTGAAGGCGCTGGCACAATTCGCCGAAGAGAAGGGCATTGATTTAACAATCGTCGGCAGCGAAGCGCCGCTGGCCGCCGGCCTCGTTGACGAATTCGAGCGGCGCGGCCTGAGGATCGCGGGTGCGAGCCGCGCGGCCGCGCGCCTTGAATCGAGCAAGGCTTTCGCCAAAGACTTCATGGCCCGCCACAACGTCCCGACCGCTCGCTACCGGATAGTCAACTCGCCGCGCGACGCACAGCGCGTGCTCGGCGCAGGAGAATTTGGCACAGAAGACTCGTCCGTCGTGGTCAAGGCCGACGGCCTCGCCGCGGGCAAAGGCGTCATCGTCGCGCGCTCGCGCTCGGAAGCCACGAGCGCGGTCAACGTCTTGATGGAGGGTGGGCTGGTCGGGGCCGACGCTGCGAAGCGCGTCGTGCTGGAAGAAGCTCTGGAAGGACGCGAGGCTTCGTTGCTGCTTTTCACGGACGGGCGCGACTACGCCCTGATGCCCGCGGCGCGCGATCACAAGCGCGTCGGCGAAAACGACACGGGGCCGAACACCGGCGGGATGGGCGCGATCACGGACCCGTCCGTTCTGGACGAAGAGACGCTCGCGCGCGTGGTCAGCGAAGTGGTTGAGCCTACGCTTGAGGGCGCGCGCGCCGAAGGCTTCCCCTTCCGCGGCGTGCTCTTCATCGGGCTGATGTTGACGAGCGACGGCCCGCGCGTGCTCGAATACAATGTACGCTTCGGCGACCCGGAGGCTCAGGCCATCCTCGTGCGGTCGCAGTCAGATTTGATTGACGTGTTCGAGGCGGTCGCGCGCGGCGGGCTGAGCGAAGTGCCCGTTCGCTGGTCCGACGAATCTTCCGCCTGCGTCGTCCTGGCCGCGCGCGGCTATCCGGCCAGGCCCGAGACAGGCGCGCGCATCGAAGGTCTTGAGCGAGTCGCACGCCACGAAGGCGTGCGCGTCTTCCATGCCGGCACGTCGCGCTCCGAGACGGGCGACTGGCTGACAGCCGGCGGCCGCGTGCTCGGCGTCACCTCCACCGCGCGGACTTTAGACGATGCGCTCGCGCGCTGCTACAAAGCGGTCGGCGACATACACTGGGACGGGA
>DATFCB010000371.1:0-9045 GCA_035253525.1 Pyrinomonadaceae bacterium
CCAACTGCGCGTCGTCCGTAAATTTCTGTCTCAATAAATGCTCGACTTCGTCCTCGTTCGGCGTCGCGGAGGTGAAGCCCGTGTAACGCGTCAGGCCGAAGCGCGAGTCCACGAGCACGGGGATGTCGCGCTCGCGCGTGGCCTCGCGCACGGCGAGGACCATTTCCGCGTCCGCCAGCCCGTAGTTGTAGTCCGAGATGATGACGGCGTCCGCGTCGCGGACCTCTTCGCGCAGGCGGCCGCGCAGCTCGGCGCGCAGGTCGTCGTCCGCGAGCGGCTGGCCCTCGTAGTCTATGCGTAAGACCTGCTGGCGCGTCGAGTGAATCTGCCCGGCCAGGACGCGCACCTTCGTCGTCGTACGAACTTTCGGGGAAATGACAAGGCGGTCGCAGTCAACTTTGGATGAGCGCAGCTTTTCTACGAGCGCGCTCCCGGCCTCGTCCTCGCCGACGACGCCGATGATGACGGCGCGCGCGTCGAGGGCCGAGAGGTTGCACGCGCAGTTGGCCGCCCCACCCGGCATCGTCTCCGTACGCTCGTAGCGCAGGATGAGCACGGGCGCTTCGCGCGAGACGCGGCTGATCTCGCCGTACAGAAATTGGTCCGCGACCAGATCGCCGACCACGACGACCTTGCTCTGCGGGAACCGCCGCACAATCGCCGTCAAACGCTCCTGCTCCGGCGTTCGCTCAAGACTCAAGCTCTTTACCTCCGGTAAAGAAGTGATCAGTGATGAGTGATAAGTGATAAGTTAAGACCGCCTGCTTTTACTTATCACTTATCACTCATCACTGATCACGATTTTTTTTGCCGCTTCCAGCAAATCTTCCGCGACCAGGTCCGGCTGGTGTTTCCAGACTGAACGCTGGTATTCCCATTCGCCGCGGCCGTAGCCGCTGAGGACGAAGGCGGCGCGCGTCCCGGCGTTGTGTGCCAGTTCTATGTCGCTGTAGCGGTCGCCGACCATCCAACTGTGCGCGAGGTCTATGTCAAAGTCGCGCGCGGCGCGCTCGATCAGGCCGGGCTTGGGCTTGCGGCAGTCGCAGTCAAAGCGGTACGGCGGCTCGCCGACCGTCGGATGGTGCGCGCAATAATAGACGGCGTCAAGCCGCGCGCCGTCGCGCTCAAGCTCACTCGCGAGCACGCCGTGCACGGCCGTAATCACGTCCTCCGTGAAATAGCCGCGCGCCACGCCCGCCTGGTTCGTCACGAGGATGGCGAGCCAGCCCGCCTCGTTCAAGAGCCGCACGGCCTCGGCCGAATAAGGGAAGACACGATAGCGCGAGGGGTGATTGACGTAACCGACCTCCTCGGAGATCGTCCCGTCGCGGTCCATGAAGACTGCCTTGCGGCTCACTGGTAAACTCCCGTCGCGTTTCTTCTCATCGTGGCCTTCGCCCTCTCGAAAACCTCGTCGGGCGAGATGGCCGTCATGCAGCGATGGTCAATCGGGCAGTCGCGCAGCATGCACGGCGCGCAGTCGGGCGGGCGGCGCACGATTTCGGCGGCGGGCGCGAACGGTCGCGTCGTGCGCGGGTCGGTCGGGCCGAAGATGACGAGCGTCGGGCGGCCGAGCGCCGAAGCGATGTGCGCAGGTCCCGTGTCGTTCGTCACCAGCAGGTCTACGAGGCTCAAGACCGCGACGGCCTGTGCCAGATTCGTGCGGCCCGTTAAGACGTGCGCTTCCTCGCTCATGCGCGCCTCGACTTCGCGCGAGACTTCCAACTCGTCCGCAGAGCCGACGAGCAAGACCTCCGCGCCCGTCTCCCTGACGAAGCGGTCTGCGAGCGCGCTGTAGCGCTCGGCGGGCCAGCGCTTGGCGCGGCTGTTGGTCGAGCCGGGGCAGAGCGCGACGAGCGTGCGCGTCAGGCGGACGCCATCGGCCGCGAGGATGGCGCGCGCCTCCGCTTTCCTCTTCTCCGAAACAGTCAGGTTGAACTGCGGCTCGCGTTCTTCAACAGACGACGCGCCGTAGAGAGCGCGTTCGAGTTCGGCGACGAGGTTGAGGTAGTAGAAGACTTCGTGCCGCTCGTCGCGCCAGTGCGGGAGGGTGATCGGGTGCGTCAACAGTGCGCGCCGCCCGTCGGTCGCGTAGCCCATGCGAAGGGGCACGCGCGCGGCCCGAGCAATCAGCGCGGCCTCAAAAGCGTTTTGAAAAAGGAGCGCGAGGTCGAAGCGGCGCGCGCGCCACTCGCGCACCTGGCGTGTCACGTCTCTTAAATGGCGCGGGCGGCGCTCGTAAACCAGCAGGTCGTCAAGAAAGTCCGCGTCGGCAAAGAGACCTTCGGCCCACGGGCGCGTGGCGAGCGTGATGTGTGCACCGGGCAGCACGCGCCGCAACTCGCGCAGCGCCGGCACGGTCATCACGGCGTCGCCGACCCAGTTCGTGCCGCGCACGACCACGCGTTCTATACGCTCAGGCTGAATGCTTCTTCCAACGCTCACAGTAAACTTCTGAGGCCCACCTCGACGCCGATTTCCGGCTGCCACTTGAGTTCTTCTTTGGCGCGCGAGATGTCCGAGACGTAGTTGACCGGCACGGGTGCAGGCACGCGCGCCTCTTCGTCAATCGCGGGCTCAAGCTCTATCATGCGCCCGACCTGCTCGACAATCTCGCGCAGGGTCGTCGCGTTCGCGCGCCCACCGCCCAGATTATACAGCCCTGACGGAACGGAAGAGTCAATGAAGGCGCGACAGGCGCGCGAGAAGTCTTCGACGTGCAGGATGTCGCGCACGGGTTGGCCGCTCATGGGCAGGCGTATGGGCCAGCCGCGCTTGACCGACTCGACGTAATGCGTCACGAACCCCGGCTCGTTGCCCTCGGACGGGCGCGCGTAGACGGTCGAGAGGCGGAAGATGCAGGCGCGCACGTTCCGCTCAGCCGCGTAATACTCGACATATTTTTCGCCCAGCAGCTTAGACCATTCGAGCGCCGACTGGCCGCTGTAGGCGGTCGGACAAGTCTCAGGCACTTCCTTGTACTGGTCCGCCCACGCGCCGTACACGTCCTTGGTCGAGGCGTAGATGAAGACGGAGTAGGGCCGCATATGGCGCAAGAGATTGGCCGTCCCCTCGGCGTTCGTCCGAAAACAGTCCTCGGCGGCCGCGGGGTCTTTGTCCAGGTGCGCCGCGAGGTGAATCACCGCGTCGTAGTCCGAGACGCGCGCCGCGTCGTGCGGGTTCAGAACATCCAGATGCGAGCGGCGCGAAAAATCGTCGGCCCCGAAGAAGCGGCGGACGTGCAACCCCAGATAGCCGCTCCCGCCTGTGACAAGAATTCTCAAGGTTCTCCCAAAATGATGAACTTTGCGGGATGAATGATGAATTAAAAACCGGCAGTCTTTAATTCAGCATTCATCACCCCGCATTGTTTTCAGTGCAGCACTTGTCTCTTCATGACGCCGCCGCTCGCGTCCGAGATGCGATGGACGGCGATGAAGGCGTGCGCGTCTATTTTCTTGATGGCAGTTTTAATCTTGGGTATTTCCAGCCGCGTGACGACGCAGAATAGAATGTCGTGCTCCGCCCCCGTCATCCCGCCCACGCCCTTGTAAACGGTCACGCCCCGGCCCAAATCCTGCAAGATGGCGGCCTTGATCTCATCACTGTGCGCCGAGACGATGGTGATGCCGTTGTACTCCTCTAAGCCGTGGAGCAGGAAGTCAATCGTCTTCGAGGCCGCGAAGTAGGTCAGGATTGAGTAAAGCGCAAGCTCCAGTCCGAGGAAGATGCCTGCGACCGAGAAGATGATGATGTTGAAGACGAGGATGATGTCGCCGACGGTCGTGCCCGTCTTCTTGCTCAAAATCAGGGCCATCACCTCTGTCCCGTCCAGGACGCCGCCGGCGCGGATTGAGAGGCCGATGCCCGCGCCCAGGAAGAACCCGCCGAAGACGGCGGCCAGGAGTTTGTCTGTCGTCGCGGCAGGATACGGGATGAACAGCAGGGCGAGCGCCAGCCCGCCAATCGCCAGCGCGCTCTTGAGCGCGAAGACTCGGCCAATCTGTAGATAGCCGACGATGACGAACGGCGCGTTGATGATAACGAGCAACAGCGGGAGCAAAACGCCAGACAGCGCCGAGATGAGCATAGAAACGCCGGTCACGCCGCCGTCAATGAAGTGGCTCGGCAACAAGAATCCCTTCAGCCCCAGCCCGGCCGAAAGAATCCCCGCCAGGATAAGAACCCCGCTGAAACTTGCTCTGAGAAAGTTTTTCATGATTGTGCCAACATTTGCGGGCGGATTTCGGATCGCGGGTTTAAGAAAGAACTCAACGGACAGAACGACTCAACACCTTTGCGACTTTGCGCCTTGGCGTGAAATTTCCTCACGCCAAGGCGCCAAGTCGCAAAGAATGGGCTTGATGCTTTTCTTCCATCCAGCATCATCATGATTCCGTCTGCTCCTTCGCGTTGCTCGCGAGCACGCTCATCCGCATGAGCGATTCCGCGCGCCCGATGGCTATCAGGATGTCGCCGGCGTCAAGAATGGCGTCGCCCGACGGGTTAAAAGTCATCTGGCCTTTGCGCCGTCGGATGGCGACGATGATGACGTTGAGTTCCGAGAGAATGTTCGTGTAGCGCAGTTTCTTCCCGGCGTAAGCCGAGCCGTGCGCGACCTCTATCTGCTCGAAGCTCAAGTCCAGGTTCTCGGCCGTAATCGAGTCCATGAAGTCCGCGACCGCGGGCCGCATCAGCGCTTGGGCCATGCGGTGGCTGCCCGTGATGGTCGGGGCGACGACGCGGTTCGCGCCCGCCTTAATCAGTTTCGGCTCGGCCTGCTCCTCCACGGCGCGCGCGACGATGTGCAAATTGTGATTCAGGTCGCGCGCGATGAGGACGACGTAAACGTTGTCGGCGTCGTCCGGGAGACAGGCGGCCAGGCCGCGCGCGCGGTCCACGCCCGCCTCGCGCAAGCTCTCTTCGAGCGTCGCGTCGCCGACGATGACGGGCGCGCCCGCCTCGACCAGGTGCGCGACCTTGCCCTCATCCTGCTCGATGACGACGTGGGGCATGCCCGAACGCTGCATCTCGCGTATCAGGCGAGAGCCGACGCGGCCCGCGCCGCAGATGATGAAATGATCTCTCAGCTTCTGCATTTCACGATGTCGCCGGCGCTCGCCGAAAGTGGCGATCATCTCCGACTGGACAATTGTCTGCACCGTGCTCGTCAAAATGTAAAGCACCGCGCCGACGCCCACGAACATGTAGACGCTGGCGAAGGCGCGGCTCACGGAATTCTGCGGCGTCACGTCCCCGTAGCCGACGGTCGTCACCGTCTGAATCGTCACGTACAGGCTGTCCGCCCAAGACCAGCCTTCGAGCAGGCGGAAGCCGAGCGTGCCCAGGGCCACCGCCACGAGCACCGCGTAAAGCGCGTACCGCAGACGCAGGCGCGCTCCCGTGCGGAAGCGCAAGCTTCTTGGTGACCTCGAACTCATTTGCCCGTAGCCGCATCAAAACGCCGAAAGCGAAGCTGCCACGGTAGCTTAAAGCAGTGACGAGTGACAAGTGATAGGAAGGGGTTTCAAGTTTCAGGTTCCAGGTTTCAAGTTAGAACGGCGAGCCTTAAACCTGAAACTTGAAACCTGAAACTTTTCTTTTAATGGTGGACAGGTGAAGGTGAACGGTTTACTCTTTGAGAGGCAAGTTAAGGGGGCTGAGCAAAGGCTTTGCTCGTCACTCGTCACTTGTCACTCGTCACTGCTCTTATGATTCGTCATCCGCCAGAAGATCGCGTCCCTCCGGTTGCCAAGAAAAGCGGCGGCAAGTCGCGCCGCCCTAAAATCGTCAAGTACCAGCAGCCGCCCGTCGGGTTCTTCCGGCGCTGGACGCGTCGCATCTTCCGCCCGCCCGTCGTCATCGCGCTCGTCTTTCTCACCACCGTCACCATCGGGGTCCTCGGCTATTACTGGTACGTCTTCTCCAAGCGCATTGACCAACTCCTGAACGGCGAAATCTTCACGCGCTCGGCCGGAATCTACGCCGCGCCCAAGCAGTTGTTCGTCGGCGAGGAGTTGACGGTTGACGACCTGGTGGCCTACCTGAAGCGCGTCGGCTACGTCGAGAAGACGCAGCAGGCGGACGCCGCGCGCGGGCGCTACACGTTGAAAGACGAGACAATCGAGGTCGAGCCGAGCGCGGAGATGATCGTTGACGGGCAGCGCACGTTCCCGCGCCTGCGCGTACAGTTCGCGCGCGGCGGGAAAGAGATCGTGGGCCTGACAGACTTACAGGGCGGACCGCCGCTCCAGCGCGCACTGCTGGAACCCGAACTCATCAGCTCCGTGACGGGGCAGGAGCGTGCGAAGCGCAAGGTCGTGGGCTTCAAAGACCTGCCCAAACATCTCGTTGACGCGGTCATCACGACCGAGGACCGCTCGTTCTTCCAGCACTACGGCGTCAACTTCCGCGGCATCTTCCGCGCGCTCCTGCGCCGCACCAGCTCCGATCCGAACTCGCCCATCGCACAGCAGGGCGGCTCGGGCATCACGCAGCAGCTCGTCAAAAACCTGCTGCTCTCGCCCGAGCGCACCCTTCGCCGCAAGCTCTCGGAAGCCTACATGTCCATCATCCTCGAAACGAGGCTGACGAAGGAGCAGATTTTCGAGCTTTACTGTAACCAGATTTATTTGGGCCAACAGTCAGGCTTCTCCATTAACGGGATGGGCGAGGCGGCCAGCGCTTACTTCAACAAAGACGTGACGACGCTCACGCTCTCCGAGTCGGCGTTCCTCGCCGGGCTGATTCGCAGCCCGAACCGCTACAACCCGTACAAGGATGTGGAGACGGCGACCTCGCGCCGCAATCAAGTGCTCGATTCGATGGCCGAGACGGGGGCGGTCACCAAAGAGCAGGCCGAGGCGGCGAAGGCGGAGCCCTTGAAGGTCGCGCCGACCAAAGGAAGAGTTGACGCGGCGGACGCGCCCTACTTCGCGGACTACGTGCAGACGCAACTGGGCGACGTTATCGCCGAGCAGGGTGCGGCGCAGCAGCACTTGAGAATCTACACGACCGTTGACATGGACTTGCAGCGCGCCGCCTACACGGCCGTCACCAAGCAACTCACTGCGCTCGACAAGCTCTACGCGAAGAAAGTCCCTGCGGGGACTCTTCAGGCTGCGCTCGTGGCGATGAACCCGGAGACGGGCGAGGTCGTGGCGATGGTCGGCGGGCGCGACTATTCCAAGAGCCAGTTGAACCGCGCCACCGAAGCGCGCCGTCAGCCCGGCTCCGTCTTCAAGCCTTTCGTCTACGCGACCGCGCTCAACACGGCTTACGACCCCGTGCCGCGCGTCATCACGCCCGCCACTACTTACGTGGACGAGCCCAAGACGTTCACGGTCGGCGACCAGGAATACTCGCCGGGCAACTTCGGCGACAAGTATTCAAACGCGCCCGTGACGTTGAGAGATGCCCTGGTCAGGAGTTTGAACGTCGTGACGGTCGAGGTCGCGCAGGAGGTGACCATCGGGCGCGTGATGAACTTGGCGGCCAAGGCGGGGATGCCCAAGCCGCCCAAGCCGTACCTGGCGATGGCGCTCGGCACGAACGAGGCCACACCGCTTCAGGTCGCCTCAGCCTACACGGCCTTCGCCGCCAGCGGCACGCGCACCACGCCCGTCTCCATCAACCGCGTCACGACCGGCAACGGGACGACCGTGGCCCAGTTGACAGGGACGAAGAACGAGGTCTTGAGGCCCGACGTGGCTTACGTCCTGACCACCATGCTGAAGGACGTGGTCAACCGTGGGACGGCCGCGAAGCTCGGCGGGCGCGGCCTGAAGAACGTCCCCGGCAAGTTCGGCATCGCCGGTAAAACTGGCACATCGCGCGACGGCTGGTTCGCGGGCTACACGCCCCATCTCGTCTGCGTCGTCTGGGTAGGCTTTGACGACAACTCGCAGTTGGGCTTGACGGGCGCGGACGCCGCGCTCCCGATCTTCGCGGACTTCATGAACGCCGCGCTCGCAAGCCACCCCGAATGGGCCGGCGATTGGAGCAGGCCCGCCGGGTTAGAGGAAGCCGAGATTGACCCGCGCACGGGCCGGCTCGCCGCTGCCGACGCGACCTCCAGGCGCACAGAGCTTTTCATCAACGGGACCGCGCCGAATGATGAGACGGGCGAGGAAGTGGCGGAGGATGAAAGCGCGCCGGAGACGGACGCGGGCAACGGTGACGGTGAATTCGATTACGAGCCCGCGCCGCCGCCCGTCGTGATGCCTGATCCCGCGCCGCGAAAGCCCGACGGCAAGGGCGCGGCGAAAGATGAGCGCGGCGCGAAGCTCGAAGGGACAATTACGCTCGACATTGACCCGACGACGGGGCTCGTCGCGGACCCGTCCGTGTGCCCCGTCATCCGCTCGAAGACCTACATCATAGGGCAAGAGCCGCGCAAGTATTGCGGCCCGGAGTATCACAACGGCAAGACGATTCAGCCGTCCGAGACGCGCCCGAGACAGGTCGGCCCCCGCTAGTAAAAGCTCTTCCCGACGCGCGGTGGTAGAGTGTCCGCTGCCTGGCTTATACTGTTTGTGCCATGACCTCAAACGAAGAACTGCCCGCGGACGAGCCTGCCGTCTCCAACAGCAAGGTCACGCGCGATCTCTCGACCACCAGGCTCGCCGAGCACGCTGAGCACACGGAAGAACTCTCGCTCCGCGACTTCCTGGTCCTCGTCGTGGACGACGTGATTGACAACGTCACGATCATCAGCCTGACCTTGCAGCAGCAGGGCTACCGCGTCATCACGGCGGCGGACGGCGAGCAGGCCGTCAAGGTCGCAAACCAGACCAACCCGGACATCATCCTGATGGACATCGGCATGCCCGAGCTGGATGGCCTCGGGGCCGCGCGCAAGATACGCGAGAACGAATCGCTCAAGACCGTCCCGATCATAGCCCTCACGGCCTTCAGCACCTCGGGCTTTCAACGCGCCGCCTACGACGCGGGCTTCGACGCTTATCTGACGAAGCCGATTGACTTCGACCGCCTGCACAGCCTCGTGCGGAGTCTTCTGCCCGTCAAATAGAATCATCTATAGTC
>DATFCB010000372.1:0-5352 GCA_035253525.1 Pyrinomonadaceae bacterium
TGACTTCATCTAAGATTGACATAAGCTCGGCGCGGCTCTCCGCGACCGCCAGCAGGTAGCCGGGCCGCCCCTCGCCGCTCTCCACGACGCCGATTGTGTCACCCTCACGGACGTTGTAACCAACTTCGATGACGCCCGGTATTCGTCTCGCTTCTTCCACGCCCGCGAGGCTCTTAATCTTTCCCGGCGGGAGCATCAGGAATTCGAGCAGGCCCGATTTTTGAAACGCGGGCTTGAGCGCGCCCGCGTCCAGGCCCACGGCCTGACGTATGCGCGCCTCTATCGGGTCAACGCCCGTCATGGCCGGAATCAGGTGTGTCGCCACGCGCGCGCCGCACCCGCGCGCCGCTATCTCCAAAAGCCTTACGCCGTCAGGCGTCACGATGTACTCGGCGTGCGTCGTGCCCTGTGTGAGGCCGACCGCGCGGACGACCCTTTCGTTGAGCGCGTGAATCTCCGCGACCACTTCGTCAGAGAAAAAGGCCGGGTAGATGAGCCGCAAATCGTAGCTGTATGGCGGCGGACACTTGACCTTGTCGCAGACGCCGAAGACGTGTGCGCGCCCGTCCGCGACGAAACCTTCGGCGGAAGACTCCGTGCCCGTCATCATCTCCTCGACCAATAGCGAGCGGTCGCGGCTGTGGCTCTTCGTCAGCGCGAACCACTTCGGCATCTCGGCCACGTCCCAGATTTTCGCCACGCCCCGGCTTGACTGCGCGTCGAGCGGCTTGACGACGACGGGCGGGCCGATCTCTTCGGCGGCCGAGACGGCCTCGTCGAGCGTCGTCACCCTCCTGTATTTTGGCCCAGGCAGCCCCGCCTCCCTGCAACGCTCGCGCATCAGCCACTTGTTCGTCACGTTGCGGCTCACTTCGTAGCCGATGCCGGGCAGCCCCATCTTTTCCGCGACGTAGGCGGCCGTCGGCACGGCCACGTCCGTCTGCTCCGTGATGACGCCGTCAACACTGTGCGCACGCGCGACGCGCAGCACGGCTTCCATGTCGAGCGTGTCCACGACCTCCGCACGGTCCGCGAGCTTCAACCCAGGGGCCGCCGCGTTCCTGTCGGTCGCGAGCACCCACAGGCCCATCGCCTGCGCCCTCCTGATGACCGTCTGTTGCAGCGCCCCCGCCGTGATGACCAGGACTCTTTTCCCCGCGAGCTTAGACATTTGAAATTCAAGATACCGATTCACTCAACACCTTTGCGTCTTTGCGTCTTTGCGTGAGTGATTTAAATTTTTCACGCAAAGGCGCAAAGACGCAAAGAATTGAGTTTGGGTGTTGAAAGAGGCCGCTCACTTAAAGCAGTTCAAATTGCGTGTCCCGCTCAGAGATGACCGAGACGGGCAGGGGCCAACGGATGCCGAGCGCGGGGTCGTCCCAGCGTAAGCCCCGCGCCGCTTCCGGGTGGTACAACTCGGACATCTGGTAGAAGACCTCCGTCTCGTCCTCCAAAGTCTGGTAGCCGTGCGCGAAGCCCTCTGGGACGTAGAACATCAGGCGGTTTTCCTCGGTCAACTCGATTGCCTCCCATTGCAGGTAGGTCGGCGAATCGGGCCGTATGTCGAGGGCCACATCGTAAAGCGCGCCGCGCGTGCAGCGAACGAGCTTCGCCTCCTCGTGCGGCTTGACCTGAAAGTGCATCCCGCGCAGCGTGCCCTGCTTGCGGTTGTATGAAATGTTCGACTGCACGAGGCGAGGGTTGAGCCCGCGCTCCTCAAACTCCTCGGGCGTCCACAGCCGCGCGAAAAACCCGCGCTCGTCTTCGATAAACTCGGGCGCGATGACGAAGACGCCCTTCAATTTTGTCTCGCTGAAGATCACGAAAAGCAGAATACAGGAGCCAGGAGTCAGAAGTCAGGAGAAAGAAAATCTGTTGAAGAGGGCTTCTCCCTTCTGACTTCTGTATTCTGACTCCTGACTCCTTTCTTTTAAACTATCCTCAATTCGGGAATCGGAATGATGAAACGCCCGCCGCGCCTGCGGTATTCGGCCTGCTGTTCCAGAATCTCGTCGGCGAAGTTCCACGTCAGTAGGAGCACGTAATCGGGCATCTCTTCGAGCAACTTCGCGGGCGGATGAATTGGCACATGTACGCCGGGCATGTAGCGGCCCTGCTTGTACGTGCTGCGGTCGGCCACGAAGTCCAGCGTCTCGCGCCCGATGCCGAAATAGTTCAGGAGCGTGCTCCCCTTGGCCGCCGCGCCGTAGGCCGCGAGCCTCTTGCCTTCCCCTTTCAATCCCGCCACCGTCTCGCGTAGCGACTGCTTCAAATCCTCGACGCGCCCCGCGAAGCCTCTGTAGAAGTTAAAATCCCCGACGCCCCACGCGGCCTCTTCGACGAGCAGCGCGCGCACAGACGGCTTCGGCTCGCTTGCGCCCTCGCGCATGACGAAGACGCGCAAGGAGCCGCCGTGAATCGGCACACGCTCCACGTCCTGAATCATCAGACCATGACGGCGCATCAAGCGGTCGAGTGCTGTCAGCGAAAAGTAACAGAGGTGCTCGTGGTAGATGGTGTCGAACTCGCAACGGTCAACGAGGTCTTTGACGTAAGGCGCTTCGATGACGGCCACACCGTCGTCTTTCAGAAAGAGCCGGAGGCCGCGGACGAAGCCGTTGAGGTCCGCGACGTGAGCGAGCACGTTGTTGGCGTGGACGATGTCTGCGCGCTCGCCCCGGTTGTGCAAAGTGCGCGCCAGGTCTTCGCCGAAGAATTCGTTGAGCGTACGAACGCCGCGCTCTTCTTCCGCAACCTGCGCGATGTTGCGCGCGGGCTCTATGCCGAGCACGGGCACGTCCCTTCGCTTATAGTACTGAAGCAGGTAGCCGTCGTTGCTGGCGATCTCGGCGGCGAGGCTCCGGCCGTCGAGCTTTCTTGAAGCGAGCAGCTGCCGGACCAATTCCTCGGCGTGGCGGAGCATCGTTTCGGAGAAGGAGGAAAAATAAAGGTACTCGCTGAACAGCTTTTCGGGCGGGACCGTTTCCGTAATCTGCACGAGCGTGCAGGCGTTGCAGAACGCCAGATCGAGCGGGTAAGTCTCTTCAGGCCCGCCGAGGTCTTCGGCCTTCGGGAGCGAGTTCGCGAGCGGCGTCTTGCCCAGCGAGAGGACTGTCTCCGGGGAACTGATGCCGCAGGACCGGCACGCGAGAGGTGTGGCGTCGTTGCTTGTCATGCCGAAGGTTTAAGAAACTCCTCGTACCAACTGATGGTCTTGCGCAGTCCCTCGTCGAGCGTGAAGAGCGGCCGCCAGGAAAGCTCGCGCCGCGCCTTCTCCGCGCTCAGGTACTGGTGGCGGATTTCGTTCGTGGCTTCGTTGCGTATCTCGGGCGCGAGGTCCGAGTTCATCAATTCGAGGATGCGCTCGACCAGCTCCACGACCGTCACCTGTATCTCGTTCGAGAAGTTGAAAGCGTGCCCGCCAAGTGCGCGATTCTGTGCCAACTGCTCGGCCAACAAGGTGTAGGCTGCCGCACCGTCCTCGACATAAAAATAGTCGCGCACGAACTGTCCGTCCGAGCGAATCACGGGCGGCTTGCCCCGCAGGACCGAGCGAATCGTGCCGGGCACGATGCGATTCCAGTTGAGGTCGCCGCCGCCGTAGAAGTTGCCGCAGCGCGTTGTGACGACCGGAAGCCCATAAGTCACACTGTAAGACTGCGCGATTAAATCCGCGCACGACTTGCTCACGTCATAAGGGTGACGGCCCTGGAGCGGCGTCTCCTCGTCGTAAGGCAGCTTTTCATGATCGCCGTAAGCTTTGTCTGACGACGCTAAGATAATCTGCTTGACTGCGGGGCTGCGGCGGCAGGCTTCGAGGAGCGACCAGGTGCCGGCGATGTTGGCCTCGAAGGTCGAGACGGGGTTGCGGTTGGCGATGCCCACAATGGTCTGCGCCGCGAGGTGTATGACGGTGTCAATCTCGTACTCGCCGAGCGCGCGCTCCATCAACGCCTGGTCGCGCACGTCGCCGCGCACGACCTTAACCTGCTCAATCGCGCCTGCGCGCACCAGCTCGCTCTGCGGCACCCAGTCGCGCAACAAACAGACCACGTCCGCGCCCGCCTCAACGAGCCTGCGGACGAGCCAGCCGCCGACGAGTCCCGTGGCCCCCGTGACGAAAGTCGGGCGGTCCTGCCAGAAACCCTTGTTAATCTCCATCCTCACTCCCAAACTTTCCAGGGCACGTCGCCGCTCTGCCACAGGCTTTCCAGCAGGCGCATGTCGCGCATCGTGTCCATGCACTGCCAGAAGCGGTCGTGGCGGTAGGCGCAAAGCTGCTTGTCCGCGGCCAGGCCCTCAAGGCCGTTGGCTTCGAGACTGCTGTCGTCGCCGCTCAAGTAATTGAAGACCTCCGGCTCGAAGACCATGAAGCCGCCGTTAATCCAGCCCTCGCCTATCTGCGGCTTCTCCGTGAAGTCCGACACGAGGTCGCCGTCGAAAATCAATCCGCCGAAGCGCGCAGGCGGTCGGACGGCCGTGACGGTTGCGATGCGCCCGTGCGAGCGATGAAAGCGAAGCAGGTCCGCGAGGTCTATGTCGCACACGCCGTCGCCGTAAGTGACCATGAAAGTGCCGTCGCTGAGCCACGGCTCAAGGCGCTTGACGCGCCCGCCCGTCAGCGTGTGCATCCCTGTGTCAATCAGGTGCACGGTCCAGTCTTCGGCCTCCTTCGCGTGCGTCTTGACTTCGCCGCTCGCGAGGTTGACCGTCATGCTGCCGTTGAGACTGTAGTAGTCCAGGAAGTAGCGCTTGATGACTTCGCTCTTGTAGCCGAGCGCGATGAAGAACTCCTCGAAGCCGTAATGCGCGTAGTGCTTCATGATGTGCCAGAGAATCGGGTGGCCCCCTATCTCGACCATCGGCTTCGGCTTCGCTTCGGTCTCTTCGGCGAGGCGGCTGCCGAGGCCGCCCGCCAGGATGACTACCTTCATGCCCTTTGCCCCTCCGAAAGCGCCTGCGCCTCGGCCGCCGGAGTGAACTCGGTCTCCCACTCCAGAAGCGGGCGGATGACGCCGGGCATAGGCCCGTTGTAATCGCCGCGGGCCGAGCCGCCTTCCAAACGGTCCACGACCTGAAAGGCCACGACATCGCGCTCGTAAAAGTGTATGGCGACGGGCTCGGGCGTGCTGACCGCGACGCTGACGACCATCGTCCCCTCGGACAAAAGATTGCCCGGAACCCAGGCCGTGCTCTTGTAACGCCCGGCGGGGCGCGGCCGGTTGCGCCACGTGTCGTCGCGCTCGGCGGCCATGAAGAGGTAGACGCCTTCCTCGTTATAGAAATGGTAATTCGGCGCGAGCACGTGGCCCGCCTCCAACACGTCGAACTCGATCTCGACGCCGACGG
>DATFCB010000373.1:0-15052 GCA_035253525.1 Pyrinomonadaceae bacterium
TTGTCTTTTTCTTTGCGACTTTGCGCCTTTGCGTGAGAGGTTTTGATATTTCACGCAAAGGCGCAAAGGCGCAAAGATTTGAGTTTAATCTTTGAAGCGGTCTGCTTCCTCAATACAGTTCTCGACAATCGGGGAGTTTGCTGCTAATTTCCTGACTCAACCGACCAAGTTAGATTTCTGTGAAACCGGCAGTCCGGCGCGGGCCGGCAATCGAGCCTTCAAGAGGGTTATAAATCGTACTTTGTTGGGAAACCCGGCAAAAGCGTTTCTATTCTTTCTACGCCCCCTTGTCAAGCATTTTCAAAAACAGACTCTCTACACGGAGCGCACGATGAGGAAGCTCTCACTTTTTCTCGCGGTCAATCTATCGGCCCTGATTCTCTTCTCGTCTTCTTCCGCGCAGCAAACTCTCCCGGAGTGGGAAGACCCGCGCGTCTTCGCCGTCAACCGCGAGCCAGCACACGCCACGTTCGTCCCGTACCCGGACGAGGCCGCAGCGCGGCGCGGAGCTTTAGCGTTCACGCCGGGTGCTGCCCGCGTCGAAGCCTCGCCGTTCGTGCGCTCGCTCAACGGCATGTGGAAGTTTCACTGGGTGAAGGAGCCATCAAAGCGACCGGCAGACTTTTACAAGCCAGAGTTCGATGTCTCTGCGTGGAAGGAGATTCGTGTGCCGGCCAACTGGGAGTTCGAGGGCTACGGCACGCCCATCTTTCTGAACATCCTCTACCCGTTCAAGCGCGACGCGCCGAGCGTCATGGGCGAGCCGCCGAAGGACTGGACGACCTACGAGGAGCGTAACCCCGTCGGCTCTTACCGTCGCACCTTCACGGTCCCTGCCGACTGGACCGGACGCGAGACTTTCCTCGTCCTGCGCGGCGTCAACTCGGCCTGCTACGTTTGGGTCAACGGCCAGAAGGTCGGTTACAGCGAGGACAGCCGGTTGCCAGCAGAGTTCGACGTGACGAAGTACGTCCGACCGGGCGAGAACACGCTCGCCGTCGAAGTCTATCGCTTCTCGGACGGGAGCTACATGGAAGACCAGGACTTCTGGCGACTGAGCGGCCTCTTCCGCGACGTGGAACTGGTCTCGCGCGCTCCCCTACACGTCCGCGACTTCTACGCGCGCACGCACCTCGACGCGCAGTACCGCGACGCGCGGCTCGCGCTCAACGTGAAAGTTCGCAACAGTACTGCCTCCGCAGAGCGCGTCTCACTTGAGGCGAAGCTTTTAGACGAGCGCGGCGCGGCCGTCGGCACACCCTTTGTTGCGGAAGGCTCTGCGCCCGGGGGCGGCGAACTCTCGCTCGACCTGGCGCGCGAGGTGACGGACCCCAGAAAATGGTCCGCGGAGGAGCCGAACCTCTACACGCTCTTGCTCACGCTCAAGGACGCGCGCGGCCGTGTTCTCGAAGTTATCCCGTGGCGGCTTGGCTTCAAGACCTCTGAAATCAGGAACGGGCAGATTCTGGTCAACGGCCGCCCCATACACATCAAGGGCGTCAACCGGCACGAGCACGACCCTGACCTCGGACAAGTCACGACGCGCGAGCGCATGATCGAAGATATAGTGCTGATGAAGCGGCACAACATCAACGCCGTGCGCACGAGCCACTACCCGAACGACGAGGGTTGGTACGCGCTCTGCGACGAATACGGCCTCTACGTGCAGGACGAGGCCAACATTGAGTCGCACGGCTACGGCGCGAACGAGAAGCAGCGCATCTCCGACAGCGAAGACTTCACGGAGGCACACGTCGAACGCGTCCGCCGCACAATCGAGCGCGACAAGAACCACGCCAGCATCTTCCTCTTCTCTCTTGGCAACGAGGCGGGCTGGGGCCGCAACTTCGAGGCAGCGCGTGCGTGGGTCAAGACTAATCACCCGGAAGTCGTGCTCGTCTACGAAGCGGGCGCGAGCGTCCACAGCGACGCCTTCAACCCGATGTACACGAAGCCGCAGGAGATTGTCAGCTACTGGCAGCAGAAGGGCGAAGGCAAGCCCTTCTATCTCGTCGAGTACGCGCACGCGCTCGGCAACAGCGTCGGGAACTTGCAGGAATACTGGGACGTGCTCGAATCCAGGCGCGAGTTCCAGGGCGGCTTCATCTGGGACTGGGTTGACCAGACATTCCGCAAGAAGATGGCCGACGGGCGCGAGATGTGGGCCTACGGCGGCGACTACGGCGACAAGCCGAATGACGGCAACGGCGGCGACGGCCTGGTCTTCGCGGACCGCCGCGTGCAGCCCGAACTCTACGAAGTCAAGAAGGTCTACCAGTTCATCAAGGTCGAGCCGATTGACCCGGCCGCGGGCCGCGTGCGCGTGCGCAACAAGTACATGTTCACAGACCTCTCGTTCGTTGACGGCGCGTGGGAGCTTGCGAAGAACGGGACGGTGGTCGCGCGCGGGAGACTCCCGCGCCTGCGCACGCCCGCCGGGCAGGCCGAGGAGGTCACGCTCGGGCGGCAGCCCAGGCTAGAACTCGGCTCGGAATATTTTCTCAAGGTGACATTTACGCTCGCGGCCGACACGCCCTGGGCGAAGAAGGGGCACGTCGTCGCGTGGGACCAGTTTGCGCTGCCTACCCGGCGGGTGCTTGTGCACAACAAGGTGGACATCGCCGAACTCAACGTCAACGAGACGGCCGACGCTGTCGTGCTCAGCGGTCCGCACTTCCTCGCGAGGATAGGAAAGGCGAGCGGCGCGCTCGAAGCCTACGAGGTGGACGGCCACCCGCTCCTCGCCGGCCCGCTCGTGCCGAACTACTGGCGTGCACCCATCGACAACGACCGTGGCAACCAGATGGCGAAGCGGCTCGGCGTCTGGCGCACGGCCGCCGCCGAGCGCAAAGTGACGCAGGTCTCGGTCGAGAGGTCCCGCACGTACGGGGCGCGCGTGACGGTCGAAGCCGCGCTCCCGCCGTCGGGCTCGCGGACGCGCACCGTCTTCACCGTCTACGGCAGCGGAGTCATCGAGGTGGAGAGCGCGCTCACGCCTGCGGCGGGCGCACCCGAGTTGCCGCGCGTCGGGATGCAGATGCAAATCCCCGGCGAGTTCCGCACCGTCGAGTGGTACGGGCGCGGGCCGCACGAGACCTACTGGGACCGCAGGACGGGCGCGGCCGTCGGCCTTTACAAGTCCACGGTTGACGAACTCTGGACGCCCTACGTGGAGCCGCAGGAGAACGGCAACCGGACGGACGTGCGCTGGGTAAAGTTCACGAGCGCGTCCGGCGTGGGGATCCGCGCGACGGGGCTTCCCGAAATCTACTTCAGCGCCTGGCCCTTCCCCATGTCCGAGCTTGAGCGCGCGAAGCACTCGGCGGAGATTCAGATGTCGAAGGACATCACCGTCAACCTCGACTACAGGCAGATGGGCGTCGGCGGCGACGATAGTTGGGGCGCTGAGCCGCACACGGAGTACAGGCTGCCCGGCAACAAAACCTATCAGTACAAGTTTCGTCTCGAACCTGTGCGCGGGCGGACAGGGCGATGAGTCAAGACCTTAGCGTCTTTGCGCCTCCAGCGTGAGAAAACCTAAGTCACTCACGCCAAGGCGCAAAGGCGCTAAGAGGGCGACGATATTCTATGTCGCAAAAAACGCCTTCTCGGCTATAATTCATTCACCGCGATTTCCCAACTCTTTCAGGACAGCACGAGAAGTACAGGACCCATAACGCGCTCGCCGGCTTTGTGTCTGGCCGGGCAACTAAGAGAGGCCACATGCGGCTCGGCACTCTGGACATCGTCATTCTCGTCGTCTACTTCGTCGCGATGATCGGCGTCGGCGTCTACGTCACCAGGCAGGCGTCGAAGAATCTGGACTCCTACTTCCTCGGCGGCAAGCGCATGCCCTGGTGGCTCCTGGGAGTCTCGAACGCCTCCGCGATGTGGGACATCACGGGGACGATGTGGTTCGTCTACATCCTCTATGCCTACGGGATGAAGGCGGTCTTCCTGCCCTGGCTCTGGCCCATTTTCAATCAGGTCTTCGAGGCGGTTTACATCTCGAAATGGACGCGCCGCTCGAACGCGCGCACGGGCGCAGAGTGGATTACGACCCGCTTCGGGACGGGCACGGGCGCGGAACTGTCGCGCGCCGTCATAGTCCTCTTCGCGCTCATCTCGGTCGTCGGCTTCATCAGCTACGACTTCCAGGGACTCGGCAAGTTCTGCAAGGTCTTTCTGCCCTGGGACCTCTCGCCCAGCACTTACGCCATGATCGTCATGGGCGTCACGTCCGTCTACGTCATACTCGGCGGGATGCTGAGCGTGGTGCTGACCGACTTCGCGCAGTTCATCCTGATGGCTGTTTCCAGCGTCGTCATCGGCGTCATCGCCATGACGCACGTCGGCGCTGGCACGCTCGATCTGGTGACTCCCGACGGCTGGCGCGGCCTCTTCTTCGGCTCCGACATCACGCTCGACTGGAATGGGCTCCTGCCGGCGATGAACAACCGCATCGCTAGCGAAGGCATCGCCCACGCGTTCGGCTTCTTCTTCATGCTGATGGTCTTCAAGGGCATCCTCGTCAGCATGGCGGGCACCGCTCCCAACTACGACATGCAGCGCGTGCTGGCGGCGAAGAACCCGCGCGAGGCCAGTTTGATGAGCAGCATCGTCTCCATCTGCCTCGTCCCCCGCTGGATCATGATCGGCGGCATCACGCTGCTCGGCCTCGTCTACCTGACGCCGGTCTTCCGCGGGATGGGCGACCAGATTGACTTCGAGCTGGTGCTGCCCTACGTCATCAACAACTTCCTCCCGGCGGGGCTGATGGGGCTCCTGCTCGCGGGTCTGCTCTCGGCCTTCATGTCAACCTTCAGCGCGACGGTCAACGCCGGGGCAGCCTACCTCGTCAACGACGTGTACAAGCGATACCTCAACCCGGAGGCGAGCAACCAGACGCTGATCCGCGCGAGCTACCTCGGCTCGATGCTGATTCTCGCCGTCGGCATCGGCGTGGGCTTCTGGGTCTCTTCGATTAACCAGATTACGCAATGGATCGTCTCCGGGCTTTACGGCGGCTACACGGCGGCGAACGTTTTGAAGTGGTACTGGTGGCGGCTCAACGGCCACGGGTACTTCTGGGGCATGCTGGTCGGCATCGTCGCCGCGCTCCTAACGCCCGTCGTCGCGCCCGACGTGCAGCCGCTCTACGCCTTCCCCTTCATCCTGCTTCCTTCGGCGATAGCCAGCGTCGTCGGGAGCCTCGTGACCGCGCCCGTGGACGAGGAGACGATCAAGACTTTCTACCGTAACGTGCGGCCGTGGGGATTCTGGAAGCCCGTTTACGAGATGGTCGCACAAGATGACCCGGCGATTGAGCCGAACCGCGACGCGGCGCGCGACCTCGTCAACTGCGGCGTCGGAATCATCTGGCAACTAATGCTCGTCGTCATCCCGCTTTACGTCATCTTCCGCGACTGGCGCGCCGCGCTTCTTTCGCTCTTAGTGCTGGCCGCGACCACGATTTTCCTCAAGAAGTTCTGGTACGACCGGCTCGAAAAGGGGGAGGGCCGGGCGCAGGGCGCGGGCGAGACGGCGCACCTGACGCCACCGCAGGTCGCCGAATTGGCACACAATTGAAAAGTTTGAGGGGACAAAACTACCGATGAGAATAAAAGTCTTAATCCTGCTGCTCTGCCTTTTCAGCCTCGACGCTTTCGCCCAAACTGTTGAGTCGCCGGGAGGTCGGCTGTCGCTCTCTTTTGAAGTGAACGGCGAGGGAGAGCCCACCTATCAACTCTCTTTCAAAGGCCGCGCCGTCATCAAGAGAAGCAAACTCGGGCTTGAGCTGAAAGACAAGCCCGCCCTCCTCAAAGGCTTCATGGTGCTGAACTCTGACACTGCCGTGACGGACGAGACGTGGGAGCCTGTCTGGGGAGAAGTAAAGCAGATTCGCAACAACTACAGGGAGTTGGTCGTCACACTTCAGCAGGCGGCAAACAACAATCGCAGGTTGATAATCAGGTTCCGCCTCTTTGACGACGGCCTGGGTTTTCGCTACGAATTCCCGGCCCAGAACGACCTCAAATATTTCGTCGTCTCGGAAGAAAGGACAGAGTTTAATTTAACGGGCGACCACAAGACCTTCTGGATTCCGGGCGACTACGATACCAACGAGTACGCCTACACCACGTCCAGGCTCAGCGAGGTGAACGCCGCGAAGGGCAAGGCCGCCGAGGAGATCAGCGCCAAGTCTTTCATCAGCGACAACGCCGTGCAGACGCCCCTGATGATGAAGTCTGCGGACGGGCTTTACATCAACGTACACGAGGCGGCGCTCGTCAATTATCCCGCCATGAATCTGCTCGTTGACCGTCAGGCGTTCAGGCTCTCTTCCCACCTGGTGCCCGACGCGCTCGGCAACAAGGCGTACCTGCAAACGCCTGCCGTCACGCCGTGGCGCACGATTGTCGTGAGCGACAAGGCCGAAGACATACTGACCTCAAGGCTCATTCTGAATTTGAACGAGCCTTCCAGGGTCGCGGACGCCGCCGCCTGGGTCAGGCCGCAGAAATACGTGGGCATCTGGTGGGAGATGCACGTCAACAAGTCCACCTGGAACTACGCCGACGTGCCTGGAGCCATCAAGTTGGGCGAGACGGATTGGGCCAGTTTGAAGCCCAACGGCAAGCACGGGGCCACGACCGAGAACACGAAGCGGTATATAGATTTTGCCGCCCGCCACGGCTTCGACGGCGTGCTCGTAGAAGGCTGGAACGTCGGCTGGGAAGATTGGTTCGGCAACTGGAAAGAGGAAGTCTTCGACTTCGTGACGCCCTACCCTGATTTCGACGTGAACGAGCTGCAAAAGTACGCCGCCGGGAAGGGCGTCAAACTCATCATGCACCACGAGACCTCGGCCTCGGCCTCGAACTACGAGCGGAGGATGGACGACGCCTACCGCTTCATGAAAGCGCACGGCTACGATTCTGTGAAGACGGGCTACGTGGGCCGCATCATCCCGCGCGGCGAGCACCACGACGGGCAGTGGATGGTCAACCACTACGTCCGCGTGGCCGAGAAAACGGCCCAGTATAAAATCATGCTCGACGCGCACGAGCCTGTGCGCCTGACGGGCCTGCACCGCACGTACCCGAACTGGCTCGCGGCCGAAGCGGCGCGCGGCAACGAGTTCAATGCGTGGAGTTCCGGCAACCCGCCCGAGCACGAGACCATCTTGCCGTTTACGCGCCTGATGGGCGGGCCGATGGATTACACGCCGGGGATTTTTCAGATCAAGCTGGACTACTACCAGCCGGGCAAGAAGGAGCAGGTGCACACGACGCTCGCGAAGCAGTTGGCCCTCTACGTCACTTTGTACAGCCCGCTCCAGATGGCCGCCGACTTGCCCGAGAACTACGAGCGGTTCATGGACGCGTTTCAGTTCATCAAGGACGTGGCCGTTGATTGGGACGAGACGAAGATTCTTGAAGCGGAGCCGGGCGACTACCTCACCATCGCGCGCAAGGCCAAAGGTAAAGATGAATGGTACGTCGGCGCTATCACGGACGAGAGAGCGCGCACCGCGAACATCGCCCTGGCTCATCTCCCACAGAAGCGCTGGTACGTGGCGACCATTTACGCGGACGCGGACAACGCCGACTGGCAAACCAACCCGATGGCATACAAGATTCAGAGTTTCCTGGTCAACAACGAGACGGCGCTGAAAGTAGCCCTCGCCAATGGCGGCGGCGCTGCCATTCGCCTCAAGCCTGCGTCCGCCGAGGACATGAAGAAATGGAAGCCCTATAAAAACTGAGGAGCGGAGGGCGGTTGACGGCCCCGTGCGTGGGACGAATTTGTTTTCTGACGCGAAGAGTTAAGAGGTATAATTCGCCCGGCCGCGGGGCTTAAAGGCCAGCGGCGAAACCCACCGACGGAGAGTCTCCAATGAAACGTGCAGCGATTCTTTGTGCCAGTTTGTGTGCCTTAATATTAACGGCCCTGCTCGCGACCGGCTACCAGGGCGGCGGCGGCGATGCCCACGTGTACGCAGATTTCGAGACAATGCAGGACAACAGGCCGGTCAGCAAGCACGGCGGGTGGGTGCAGTTGACCTCTTACGAGGAGACGACCAAGAGTAAATTCAAAGGGCTGGCGAACATCTCGCCGGCCGCCCCGGAATTGGTCCGGCTCAAGCAGGACGACCCGAACAGGGCCGCCGCCTTCGACTATGAGTTGTACTCCCCGAACCAGTACGCGGGCGTCGGGCTGGAGGTGCACGGCCAGGCGGACAAGGACGGGAAGCCGGTCGCGGACGACCTCAGCGCCTACAAGTATCTCTCCATGCAAGTCTATGCTACGGGCGTGCCCAGGCTGAGGGTCGAGATCATCAGTCGCGGCCAGGGCATCGGCCTGTCGAGCGGGTTCCCGCAAGCCGCCTTCAAACTCAAGCCCGGATTCAACACCTACAAGATTCCGCTCAACACGTTCTCCCAGCCCTCCTGGGTGGAGACGAAGGTCGGGACCAAGGACGTGCTCAAAAAGCTGACGGCGATTAATCTCTCCGCGTTCTGCGACGGCGGCTGCACGCCGGTCCAGGGCACGGTCGTCGTGGATAACATCATCTTCGAGAAGTAGACCGCTTATAGAGCCCTGCGGCGGCGCGACGCGAGCGAGTTTCGCACAGCCCAGTAGGCGGGCTTGGGCGCGTAAGCTCGGTCGAAGAGGAGCGGGGCCGCCTGCTTGCCCTTGGTGTGTCCTGGAATCCAGGTGTACTTGTCTGTAAAGCCCCAGGTCATGAAGGCCGTGCAGCGCGGCTGCTCGAAGCAGGCGGCCGCGATGAGGCGATAGATTTCGGCCTGCTTCTCCAAATCCGACTCGTCTAAGAGTCGGCCTTCGGCGTCAACGTTCAGCGCCACGTCCATCTCCGTGATGTGCACCTGTAGGCCGAGCGCTGCGAGGCGCGCGATGTTGGCCCTGATGGACTCAAACTCTTTGGGGTCGAGTTTGAAGATGTGCGCCTGAATGCCGACGCCGTCAATGGGGACGCCGCGCCGCTTGAAGTCTTTGACCATCTCGTAGACGGCGTCCGATTTCGCATTAATCGCCTCCGTGTCGTAGTCGTTGTAAAAAAGGAGCGCCTTCGAGTCGGCCGCGCGCGCCCATCTGAACGCCTGCTCGATGTAGGCCGTCCCCTTCCCCTTGAAGCCTATGCCGGGGCTGTCGTACCAGACAGAGGGCTCGATTGTCCCGTCGGCCAGGAAGGACTCGTTGACCACGTCCCACGCGAAGACTTTTCCGGCGTAGCGTTTCATCACCTTCGTGATGTGCTCGCGGAGCAGCGTGTTCAACTGCTCGGGCGTGAAGTTCCCTTTCAAGAGCCATGCAGGGTTGTACTCGGACCAGAGCAGCGTGTGCCCGCGGACCTTCATCCTGTGGTCGCGCGCGAAGGCGACCACCTCGTCGGCGGGGCCGAAGTTGAAAGTCTCCCGGTTCGGGCGAATCGTGCCCCACTTCATCACGTTCTCGGGCTCGATCATGTTGAACTCGCGCGCGAGCGTCGCAATGTACTCGGCCTCTTTGAATCTTCTCGGGTCAACCGCCGCCCCGACCAGCACGCCCGCCTTGTCCGCCTCGCGCCTGAGCGTCTGCGCCGAAGCCTGCACACACGCGACCGCCTGAAGCAAAGTTAAAAGCAGCGCGAGGGTCAAGCGCTCGCGCGATTGTTCTCTTCTACGGGGAGTCTTATTCTTCATCGTCTCTCAGTTCTCGAACGGCTCGCCCGCGCGCGCGGTCCTGATGCGGTGGTCCGTGAATTTGAAATGAGTGCCGGGCACGTCCACCTTCGGCATGTGACATGAGGCGCACTCGCTCTGCTTCACCGGGCAGGGCTTGCCGCCTCGCCCGTCCGCCTCTTCCTCTTTGGCGACCTGCGCGGACTTCAAACTCTCGCCCGAGCGGTGGCAGGCGAGACACTTCGCGTCGTAGTGGGCCGCGTCCTCGACCAGGTGCGAGTGAGGGTTGTGACAGGCCGTGCAACTGAGGCGCGGGTCGTCCGGGTCGTGGCCGCTGCTGGTGAAGAGTCTGTAAGGCTGGAAGCGCACGCTGACGAGTCCGTTCAGCGGCTTACTCGTCATCACCTGCTCGGCCGAGCGATGGCACGAGCCGCAGAACTCCTGCGAGAGTTCGTCCGGCGTCATCCTGCCCGGATTGAAGATGCGCTTGTTCTTCAAATCCTTCCCTTCCATCGCCACGACGTGCTCGGCTCCGGGTCCGTGACACGCCTCGCAGGTCACGCCCGGCGTCATGCGCTCAAGCTGCAACTCCAGGCCGTTGGTCGGGGCCGTCGTGTGGCAGGTGAAGCACTCGCGCGCCTCGTTCGTGCTCAGCGCGCGGCCCAACGCGTCTTCGAGCGAGGCGGGTCGGCTGAGCTGGTAGCCCATCGTCCAGTCGAGCCCGTCAATCTCTTTGTAGAAGCTGACGCGAGTTTCCCAGAGCGAGTTGTTGCGCCTGAGTATGTAGGTCTGCCCGGCCTTGCCCTGTCCGAAGGAGTAGAGGATTGGCTCCGTGATGGTGTTGGTCCCATCCGTCACTGTGTAGAAACTCTGAGCCCCGCGCCTGACGATCTCGTAGTGGTAGGGGCCGCTGCGGAAGGTCAGGCGCTGGCGGGCGCGTAAGACATCGCTCGTCTCGGCCGGCTGCGCCGCCCTGCCCATAGCGGTCGCGTGCTGCGTCGCGGACTCTTCCGTGTGACACTTGGCACACGCCTGCGGCCCCGTGTATTTCGCGTCCCGCTTGTTCGGACGCCACGTGACCGCCGCCGGGCCGCCGCCCGTCATCTGCCCCTCCTGCGCCGTCGAATTGAGCCACGCACCGAGCGAGACCGCGACTCCGAAGAGCCCCAGGACGGACAGCCTCACTGCGGTCTTTCCAAGACGGTTGCTCATCAAAACCAAATCAACTCTTTGCGTCTTTGCGCCTTTGCGTGAAAAACTTAAATCACTCACGCTGGAGGCGCAAAGACGCAAAGGGGTTGAGTGAATCGGACGCTTGCGTTTTGAAACGTGCTGTTACTTCCCTTTTAGGGTTGGGGCGTCACGTCCGCGCCGGGCGCGTCGTCGGGCAGGGCGCTCGCGCCTGCGCTCGCCTCGTTCTGCGCCTGCTTGCTCAGCCGCGTGAACGTCTCGCGTGCGCGGTCGGCGTCTTCCTTACGCTTCATGCGCGTGTAGGCGCGCGCCAGCGCGAAATATATTTTCGCCTCGGTGGGGACCATCTGCGCCGCAATCTCTAACTCCTGTATGGCGCGCTGATTCTGGCCTGCTTCGAGCAGCAGCCGCCCGAAGAGGTAGCGTGCGAGCGGCAGACGCGGGGCCTGCCTGGCGGCCTCCTCGGCGTAGGGCAGTCCGCTCTCGATCTCTTTGTGCAGCAGCTTGATGTTGGCGATCTGGCAACGGGCCAGGACGTGTTTGGGCCAATTCTCAAGCTCGCGCAGGAAGGCCGCCAGCGCGCCCTCCTCGTCGCGGTTCATCAGGAGGAACTTCCCGTAGGCGTACTGCACGTTCGGCACTTTCGCGTAGTCGCGCGCCAGCACGTCGTACTCACGGTGCGCGTCAGACATGTTCTTCTGGGCCGCGAAGTGCTCGGCGAGCCCTGCGCGGCGTATCAGGTCGCGGTCGCGGTAGTTGATGTCCACCTGCTTGGGGGCCATCCCCAGCCTCAGCGCCGCGAGACCGTGCGCGATAATTAAGTCCTCGCTCTTCAGCCCCTCGTAGCTCAGCGTGCCGAGCGTCTGCTGTGCCTTCTCAAACTCGCCCTTGAGGATGGACAGGACGCCTTCGTGGTAGCGCATGACGCGCGTCAACTCCTGATTGTCGCCGAGGCCGAGCGTGCGGCCCTGCTGTATGTGTATGAGCGCTTCATCGTAGAGCGCGAGCCGGAATTCGCAGAGGCCGAGCATGGCCCAGGCCGCGCCGGCCTTGGGCTGCAACCGCGCCGCCTCGCGGAAACCTTTCGCCGCCTCCGCGTAGTTGTCGCGGTCGTAGTGAATCGTCGCCAGATACCACCAGCCCTCGGCCCAGTCGGGCCTGATGGCGAGCGCCTTTTTGTAAGCGGCGATGGCGTCGTCGAGCCTGTCGCCCTCGCGCGCCACGCTCGCCTCGGCCGCGAGCAGATCGAAGTTTCCTTGCGCGGCGACTTGAGGCGCTGTTCCTTGCTGCTGCTGCGAGGGCTGCCCACCGGCCGTCACGGGGCGCGTGCGCTGCGAACGGCGGCGCTGGCCCAAAACGCTCTGGGCGGGAAACATCACGAGCAGCGCGAGCAGCCACACGATGGCGCGCGCGGCCGATGGACGAGTCAAGCGAGTTTCTTTCATTGATTCAAATACAGCTCTCAACTTCTTACTTCGCCCCGTTAGGCGCGGTCTTAATGCCTTCGCCCTCGACCACCTTGACGTACCTGTTAATCGGCAGGTTCGAGAGCTTGTCAACTTTACCACTAGGCCAGCGAATCTCCACGCCGTCAATTTTGGCGGCACGCCCCGCGCCGAGGATTTCGCGCGGGTCGTGCGACGCCAGATAACTCCCGCCGCTCGTCTTCAGGCGCGTCTGCCTGACGGCCCCTGCCTGCCAGGTGATGACTGCGCCGACCGCGCCGGGGTTGCTCTTCGTGGCGACAAGTTGCAGGCCAAGCCAGTTGTTGCGGCTCCCGCCGTCGTTGCGGAGCAGGGCGGGAGCCTCGCCGTTGTTGGAGATGAGCAGGTCTACGTCCCCGTCGTTGTCGTAGTCGCCGACCGCCAGCCCGCGCGCGGGGTAACTCTTACTGAAGGGCGCACCCGACTGCGCGCTCACGTCCTTGTACGTGCGGCCCTCGTTCTCGAACATCAGGAGCGGCTCTTTGTACTTGACGCGCATGGTCAGGGTTTCGACCATGTCGTCCGGGTGGCCGTTCGCCAGAAACAAATCCTGGTCGCCGTCGTTGTCGTAGTCGAAAAACTTCAATCCCCAGCCGCTCAGCAGCCGCGTCGCGGGCGCGATCTCGCCGGGCTCGTCCAGGAAAGTCAGGTCCTTCTGGTTGCGGTAGAGGCTGAACAACTCCTGGTCTATGTTCGCCACGAAGAGGTCTTGCCAGCCGTCGCCATCGAAGTCGCCCGCGTCAACGCCCATGCCCGAGCGGGGCGAGCCTGCGTCGCTGTAAGCCACGCCCGCCGCCAGGCCGACCTCCTCGAACTTGCCCCCGCCGCGGTTGACGAACAGGAAGTTGGGCATCGTGTCGTTGGCGACGAAGAGGTCCGAGAGTCCGTCGTTATTAACGTCCGTTGCGACCGCGCCGAAGGACTTGCCGGGCGAGCCGGCGATGCCAGACTCCTTGCTCATGTCCGCGAACGTCCCGTCGCCGTTGTTGCGGTAGAGGCGGCTCGGCTGTGGCTTGAAGATGCGCGGGATGCAGTAGAACTTGCGGCCCAGCCGGTTGTTGCCGCAGCTCATCTCCTTGTTGTAGAGGACGAAGCTTGAGACGAACAAATCCAGTTTGCCGTCGCGGTCGAAGTCGAACCAGGTCGCGCACGTTGACCAGCCGGGCGAGGCGACGCCCGCCCTATCTGTCACGTCGCGGAACGTCCCGTCGCCGTTGTTGCGGTAGAGGATGTTGCGACCGTACGAAGTGACGTAAAGGTCTTGCCAGCCGTCACTGTCGAAGTCGCCCGCGGCCGCGCCCATCCCGAAGGTGTTACCCGCCACCCCCGCCTTGTCCGTCACGTCACGGAACGTGCCGTCGCCGTTGTTGCGGTAGAGCGCGTTCTTCAGGGGCTGCTTCGGAGAGTAGAAGTCGGACGGCCCGCTGTTGACGAGGTAGATGTCCATCCAGCCGTCGTTGTCGTAGTCGAAGAAGACGCAACCCGCCCCGACCGTCTCCGGCAGGTAGCGCTCCGCCGACATCGCGTTGCTGTGCACCCAGGTGATGCCGCTCTCCCGGCTTGCGACTTCCGTAAAAGTGACGGGCGCGGCCGGCGCGGGCGCGCAGGCCAACAGGGCGTAGAGAGCGAGGGTAAGAATTCTGCGGACCACTGACGAATTACCTTTCGGCTCGGACGAATTAATTTCCAGGCGCGCGCAGGCAGGCCCCGGCGGCGCTATCGTTCGGGCTGCGCCGACTGAGAACGCTCGGCCTGCGGCGCGGGCTCCGGCGGCGGCTGCGCCTTCGGGTGGCGCTCCTGGTAGAGCCTCTGCTCCTGCGCGTTGAGCCTGTCTATTTCGGCGCGCGTGCGCTCGAAGTCGGCCGTGCGGTTCAGCTTGGTGTAGAGCCGCGCCAGCAGCACGAACGCGGGTATCAGCGCCGGGTCTTGTTTGACGACGCGTTCGAGCAGGCCGACGGCCTCCTCCGTGGAGCCTTTGTCCTGTACGACCTGGGCCAGGCGGAAGAGCGCGACGGTGTCGTCGGGCCTCAACTCAAGCGCACGCTTGAGGAGCGCGTGCGCCTCGTCCACACGCCCCTGCTCGCCGTAGAGCCAGCCGAGGTTGAGGTTCGCGCTGAAGTCGCGCGGGTTGATGTCAAGCTCGGCCTTGAACTCGCGGGCCGCCTGCTCGCGGTCGTGAGCGGACACGTAGGCTTTCCCGAGCGTGGAATGAACCGCGGGCGCGCGCGGGTTAAGCTCCGCCGCTCGCGTCAGCTCCTTGATGGCCTCTGGGAACTGTTTGGTCGCCAGGTAATAGGAGCCTACGACGAGGTGCGCCTCGGTCGTGTTCAGCGGGCGGAAGATTTTGTCAACCAACTGCTGCGCCTTGTCCAGCTCTTTGAGTTCGATGTAGGCCAGCGCGAGCGTGTAGGCCGCGCCGACGTTGTCCGGCTGAGCATTGTAGACCGCTTCGAGTTCGGCGACGGCTTCCGGCATCTTCCCCATTTGAAAACGGGAGAGGCCGAGCAGCAGGCGCGCATGATGGTTCGCGGGCTGCTCGGAGACGACCTCCGCGGCCTCGCGCTCGGCCTGCTCGAACTCTTCCGTCTTGTAGTAGGCGAGGCCCAGATTGAGCCTGACGCCGGGCTGCTTCGGGTTGACGGCGAGCGCTTCTTTGTAGCGCGGGATGGCCTCGCCGAATTTACCTTGTTG
>DATFCB010000374.1:0-2698 GCA_035253525.1 Pyrinomonadaceae bacterium
CATTTCGATTTTCAGCTCGGGCGAATCAACGATTGACGGACGCACGTAGTTGAAGGCTTCGGCAATCTCCGCGAGCGACGCGACGGCGTCCGTGTGGGCAATCGTCCCCGCGGCGGTCAGAATCTCGTCCCTGTTCTTGCCAACGTCCATGCAGACGCGGCGGAAGAGTCCCGATTCCAATTCCGCGATGCGCTCCTGCGCGTTGACGACGAGCGATTCGAACTCTTTCAGTTCGAGCGTAACGAAGCGTTCGGAGGCCGCGAGCGTCTGCTTGCGCGTGTAGTCCGAAGGCACCAGATGCAGGTTCGGGCGCGTCACCTCTATGAAGTGGCCGAAGACTTTGTTGTAGCCGACGCGCAGGCTCTTGATGCCTGTGCGCGCGCGCTCGCGCTGCTCCATCTCGGCCAGATAAGTTTTTCCATCGCGCAGCATCGCGCGCAGTTGATCCAACTCTTCCGAAAAACCTTCACGAATGATGCCGCTCGTCGCCCGTCGCGCCAACTCGTCTGGAATGGCCCTGCGTATGAGCGCGGCCGACGACTCGCACAAAGGCAGCGCGGCCAGGAGCGCGCCGAAGCGCATCGTATCCCGCTGTAGGACGGCCCGCACGCGCGGGATCGTTTCAAGTCCCTGGCCCAGGGCCAGCATCTCCTGCGCAGATGCCAGGCCCGCACGGGCGCGCGCCGACAGGCGCTCAAGGTCGTGGACCGTTTCGAAGGCCGCGAACAGTTCGGCGCGCTCTTTGGCGTGCGCGTGGAACCAAGCGACGTGCTCCTGCCGGCGCATGATCTCGGCAACGTCCAGGAGCGGTTGGCGCAGCCAGCGCCTGAGCAGACGACCGCCCATCGCCGTGCGCGTGCGGTCGAGCGAGGCCAGGAGCGAGGGCGCGCCCGAGTTGTTCTCGAAAATTTCGAGACTGCGCAACGCCTGCGCGTCGAGCATCATGAAGTTGTCCGTTTGATAACTCGACAGGCGCGTCAACTGTTCGGCGACGTTCGACTGCGTGTCGCGCAGGTAGGAGACGAGCGCGCCAGCCGCGGCAGTTGCGAGCGGCCAACTCTTCAAGCCGAGCGGGGCAAGCGTTCGCGCGTTGAAATGTTCCAGGAGCGTGCGGCGCGCGTTTTCGAACGTGAAAGCCTCTGCGCGAAAAGGCGTCGTGAATCCCGGCAGGGCGTCGCTCTCGGCCTCGGGACTATCGCGCGGCAGTAAGATTTCTGAAGGGGCGATGCGCTGAAGTTCGGGGATGGCCGCGTCCGCTTCAAGCTCCGTGGCGGCGAATTCGCCCGTCGTCACGTCCGCGTAAGCTACACCGGCGCGCTTCCCATCCGAGACGTACGAGGCCAGATAGTTGTTGACCTTTTGGTGAAGCAGGCCGGGTTCTAAGATTGTGCCGGGCGTGACGATTCTCACGACATCGCGCTCGATGAGGTTGCCGCCCTTCTCGCCTTTGACGGGTGCGTCCGTCAGTTGCTCGCAGATGGCTACGCGGTGGCCGCGCGCGATGAGCCTCTTCAAGTGGCGTTCGAGGCTGTGGTGCGGGACGCCCGCGAGCGGCACGCGCACATTCTTGCCCATCGGCTTAGAGGTCAGGACTATCCCCAGCTCGCGCGAGACAAGGCGCGCGTCGTCGTCGAATGTCTCGTAGAAGTCGCCGATGCGGAAGAGCAGAATCGCGTCGCGGTAACGCTCCTTGATCTCCTGGTACTGCTTGTGTAGCGGCGTGGTGGCTGTCATCGCTCGAAGAAGTTTTGCAGCAGGTCTTCGACCGAAGTGAGGGCGCGGTGAAGGCGGTTCAATTGCTCGAAGCTCAAGAGCGTGGTCGCGCGCCCGATCTCGTGAAAGGCCCCCGTGCGCGCCTCGCTCAGATTCTTATTGGCCCGGTTCGTGTCGCGCTCGCTGGCGACGACGAGGAATGGCCGGGAGCGCTGCGCCTCGTAGGCGCGTTTGAGTTTGGCGAGCGCGGCGTCAATGTTGCCCTTGTGCTGAACTTCGAAGACGTGGCTCAGACGCGGGCTCGTCTCGCTCTCGCGCCAGACCACGTCGTAGTAGTCGAACTCGGTCTGCGCGTGGTAGCCGAGCACGCGCCCTATGTCGAGCAACATGCGCTGCACGTCGCCGTGCGTCAGTTGATCCGCGCGCGTCTCAATCTGCGCGTCCGCTAGAGAAAAACTCTGCCCCTCGTCCGCGACGCGTTTACGGCCCGCCGCCGTGATAGTCCAGCGGCCGCGCCTGCGCTCGATTTGGCGATTGTCCGCGAGCGCACGGCCCGCGCGCTGAACGAGCCTTCGCCACTGAGCGCGGTGCCCGTTACTGAGCGCATGCACGTCCGACTCGTCCAACTGCGGGAAATAGCCCGCCAGACGGTTGTAGAGGAAGCGAATTTCTTCAACACCGCCCGTGGCGACGAGTTCCTGTAGGATCGGCAGCTCGATGCGTGCGACGCCCGGATATGCCATCGGTGTAGTTGAGGCAAGCGCTCAAAATGGAGAAGCCAGAAAGTCTGGAAAACGTTCTCAACTTTCTGGCACAAACTTATCAAAACGGAAGGCAGAAGGCAAAAAGCAGAAGACAGTGAAAGCGATGTGCGAGTCTTCAGCCCCGTTAGGGGCTGTTGATAATAGCCCAGCAATTTATTGCTGGGAACAGTGCGAAACAAAATGGAGAGTCCCGTAGGGACGATTGAAGAAGGTTAACCCAT
>DATFCB010000375.1:0-2267 GCA_035253525.1 Pyrinomonadaceae bacterium
CGCGAAGGCGCGCAGGTCAACCCTCATCCCCATCAGGACGAAAAATATTGGCACAAGCACCGCCCCGACGGGCGCGATTAATTGCTGCAAGTCGTGCTTGCCGCGCTCCTCGAAAGTCTCGAAGTGCACTTCGTCGAGCACGAGTCCCGCCGCGAACGCGCCTATGATCGGCGCTAATCCGACGAGCGACGCCGCCCACGCCAGCAGGAAGCAGAACGCTATCGAGAGGGCCAACAGCACGCCGCCGACTTCGAGCCTTCCCGCGCTCCGGAAGACGTGCGGCGCGAGATAACGCCCGACGACAATCGCGCCGAAAAGAAAGGCGACCGCCTTGCCCGCGATGATGGCGACATCCAGCAGGGAAAGCACCGCGCCTGCCGCCGCCGCCCGAATCGCTCCCGCCACGACCGCCAGAATCACCAAGCCCAGCACGTCGTCAATCACAGCCGCGCCCAGTATGATTCTAGACTCGCGCGTCTTCAGCCGATTCATGTCCCTGAGCACTCGCGCAGTGATGCCGACGCTCGTCGCGCACAGGGTCGCGCCGATAAAGAAGTGTGCGAGGCGCGACTCGTCCGGCAGGAAGTAAGCGCTCACGCCCCAGCCCAGAAAGAAAGGCGCGACCACGCCCGCCACCGCGACGAAGAGCGAAGACCAGCCGACCTCAAGCATCTCGCCGAGGTTCGATTCGAGCCCGACTTCAAAGAGCAGTATGATGACGCCGACCTCGGCCAGCGCGGCGATGATGGCGTTCGCCTTTAACGGCTCGGCCGCCGTGAAGCCCGTCAGGGCCAAATTGCCGATGACGATTCCGACGACCAGCTCGCCCAACACGGCGGGCTGTTTCATCTTCTCGAACAGCTCGCCGCCGAGCTTCGCCGCGATGAGGATGACGGCGACGCCCAGGAGCACGAACGGGTCCAGCCCGTGAGACGCGCCCTCACCTGCGGCCTCCGCCGTGACGGATTGAGCCGCCAGAAACAGAGCGCCGCCCGCGACCAATTGGACGATTACCCGCCGCTTCATCCATCTCCCCTTGTGTAAATGTTCTGATGGCCCCGACATTCTAACTTATAACACGTGCTTTTGCCGTCATGCTGTTGACAGGCCGGGACCGTTCCCGTAAAACTAGCCTGTTTTACTCGACCCCGGTTCGACAGCCTGTGTCTGTGATGAGAGGGTCCGCGCACGTCTGGCGGACCCGACGAAGAGAGGTTTACTCTGATGCCCTTTTTCCCCGGCAGCTCCCAATTAGCGACCGCCGCCGCGACGACGCCGCCCGAGCCTGCGGTCGTGGACAAGCTGGCGGAGCTTTCCGCCGACGAGCCGCTGCCGGACACTTACAAAGCCGACCGCATACGCCTGCTCCCGCAGTCGCCGCGCCGCCTCTATCTCTACTGGGAGTTGGAGCGCGACCCCTTCGAGACTTTGCGGCGCGCCTTCGGCACGCAGGCGGAGCGCTACGAGATGGTCGTCCGGCTGGTGGATTTGGAGACGGGCGCGGAGACTCTTCATAACGCTTCCGGGGCGCGCTCGCAGTGGCTGAACGTTGGGCCTGGGCGCAGTTACCGCGCCGACATTGGTCTTTACGCGCGCGGGCTGGCCTTCATACGCCTGCTCTCGTCCGCCGAGGCACAGACGCCGCGCGCCTCCGTCGCACGCTCGGCCGACAGTGCGGAGGAGTTTCGCGTGTCCGCGAATGATTTCGCGCACGTTCTGGACGACGCGGGCTACGTCAGCGACGCGCTCGAAGTCTCGCTCGAAGCGGCCGACCTGGAGACGGGCAACGCGGCGACGCTGGAAGTCGCGCGACGATTCGGCGGGGCGCAACTGCCGCCGCTCGGCGCGGACGAGTTGGCGGAGTTGCGCGGGCTGCTGGCCGCGCTCGCGCTGGGCCTGAGTCTGGACGAATTGCGTTTGATGATTTCGACGGGGCTCGACGGCTGGCTGGACGAGGTCGTGCGCCTGCGACAGGAAGGGCTTGACGCCGCGCACCTGCTCGAAGTCCTGCGCGCCGTGCTCGGCTTCGAGCTTAACCGCTCGGCACTCTCCGCGTTCGACGCCGAGGCCGCGCGCCGCGCCCCGCGCTCGGTCGTAGGGGCCAGCGAAGTCAACCTCCCGCTCAGCCCCTTCCACCTCTGGATGCCAAGCATGATGAGGAAGGGATGAACGAAGGGATGAGGGATGAGGGATGAGGGATGAAATAAGAACTGGCTTTTCTTTACTTCATCCCTCATCCCTCATCCCTCATCCCTCTCCTCATCCCT
>DATFCB010000376.1:0-7644 GCA_035253525.1 Pyrinomonadaceae bacterium
CCGCTTCGCCGAAGCGATGACGCTCTTCGCCGTGGCCTGCGCCGGACTCTTCCCCCTGCTTCACACGGGCCGCCCGTGGCTCGCGTACTGGCTCTTCCCTTACCCGAACACGATGGGAATCCAGCCGCAGTTTAGAAGTCCTTTGATGTGGGACGTGTTTGCCGTCTCGACCTACGCGACCGTCTCCGCGCTCTTCTGGTTCATCGGCTTGATACCGGACTTTGCGACCTTGCGCGACCGCGCCAAGAGTACCGCGTGGAAGAAACTCTACGGGCTGCTGGCGATGGGCTGGCGCGGGAGCGCGCGCCACTGGCTCAGGTACGAAGCCGCGTATCTTTTGCTCGCAGGACTCGCCACGCCGCTCGTGCTTTCGGTGCACACCATCGTCAGCTTCGACTTCGCCGTCTCGCAGATACCGGGCTGGCACGCGACCATTTTCCCGCCCTACTTCGTCGCGGGCGCAATCTACGCGGGCTTCGCGATGGTGCTGACCTTAACGATTCCGCTCAGGAAGTGGTACGGCCTCGAAGACTTCATCACCATGCGCCACATACACAACATGGCGAAGGTGATGCTCGCCACGGGCCTGATAGTCGTCTACGGCTACGCGATGGAAGCCTTCTTCGGCTGGTACAGCGCCAACGAGTACGAGAGCTACATGATTTACAACCGGATGACGGGGCCGTATGCCTACCTTTACTGGGCGCTGATTTTGTGCAACGGCATCGTCCCGCAGCTTCTCTGGTCGAAGAAGATTAGAAGCAATTTGCTGATTCTCTGGCTGATCTCGCTCGTCGTCGGCGTCGGCATGTGGCTGGAACGCTTCGTCATCATCGTGACGAGTTTGCACAGGGATTTTCTGCCCTCGTCGTGGGGCATGTACAGCCCGACCATGTGGGACTGGACGATGTTCATCGGAACCATCGGGCTCTTTTTCAGCCTGCTCTTCCTCTTCATACGCTTCCTGCCCATCATCTCCATCTTCGAGATGCGGACGATACTCCCGCAGGCGGAAGTCGAGGAGGAACACGCGTGAGAGTCTTCAGTTTTCAGTTTTGAGCAAAGACAACTTGCTTTTAACTGGAAACTGAAAACTGAAAACTGAAGTCATGGAAACAAAGCCACCGCTTTACGGCCTGATGGCCGAATTCGACAACCCGACGGACGTGGTCGAGGCCGCGCGCGCGACCTACGACGCGGGCTACAGGCGTATCAACGCCTACTCGCCATACCCGATTGAGGAGTTGGCCGAGGCCATAGGCTTTCACCGCACGCGGTTGCCGATCATCGTCCTCATCGGCGGCATCATCGGCGGCTTGGTCGGCTACGGGTTGCAGTACTACGTGGCGGTGATTGACTACCCGATTAACGTCGGGGGCCGCCCGCTGCACAGTTGGCCTTCGTTCATGCCGATTACGTTCGAGATGACGGTGCTCTTCGCGGCCTTCGCGGCGGTCTTCGGGATGCTCGCTTTGAACAAGCTGCCGCAGCCCTATCACCCGGTCTTCAACGCCGAGCGTTTCGCCCTGGCCTCGCGCGACCGCTTCTTCCTGGTCATAGAGGCGCGCGACCCCAAGTTCGACCACGACAAGGCGCGTCAGTTTCTGTTGAGCTTGAACCCCAAAGAGGTGGTTGATGTCGAACAGTGAAAGACAGTGGGCAGTCGGCAGTCGGCGGTCGGCAGTGCGCGGCAGTGTGCGAAGAATCTTTCACTGCCTGCTGCTCACTGCCTGCTGCCTGCTGCTTTTTGGTTGTCGCCAGGACATGCAGGATCAGCCGCGCTACGAGGCTTACGAGTCGAGCACCTTTTTCAAGGACGGCCTGGCTTCAAGGCGTCTCGTCGAGGGCACAATCCCGCGCGGTTATTTGAGGGCCGACCGCCAGCTTTACACGGGCAAGCTGGACGCGGGCGCACGCGCGGGCACGCAGGCTAACGCGGGCGCGGCGCAGGGCGGAGCGGAAGCGGGCGCGCAAATGAATGCGAACACGAACGCCGAAGGCAGCGCAGGCGCGCAGGCTAACGGCAACGCGCAGGGCAATGCCAACGCGTCTTCGCAGGGCGGGGCCGCGCAAGCTGCGCCCGCAGGCGAAGCGGACGACGCGGATACTTTCCCGTTCGCCGTGACCGAGGACGTGGTTAAGCGCGGGAAGGAGCGTTACCAAATCTTCTGCTCCATGTGCCACGGTCCCGTGGGCGAGGGCGACGGCATGATTGTCCGACGCGGTTACAGACAGCCGCCCTCTTACCACGAAGACCGCTTGCGGCAGGCGCGCGTCGGCTACTTCTTCCGCGTGATGACCGAAGGCTTCGGCGCGATGCCGTCTTACAAATCGCAAATCCCCGTGCAGGACCGCTGGGCGATTGCCGCCTACGTGCGCGCCTTGCAGTTGAGCCAGATGAATTTGCGGAGCGCGCCCGCACCGAGCGGCGGAGCAGCCGCACCAGCCGAGACCGGAGGACACAGATAGTGGCCGAGACGAGTGTGCAAAACCTGACTTATCCCGCCCCGCGCGAGACGGCACGCTATCAGCAGCTCGCCCTCATCGTCGGCGCGGTCTTCATGCTCCTGCTCATCATCGGCGCGTTCGTCCCAGGGCTCGGCGGCGTGGATCAATTCTTCCGCTCGTACCTCGTGGGCTACGTCTTCTGGGTCGGCATCACGCTCGGCTGCCTCGGCCTGCTCATGCTTCAGCACGTCATCAGCGGCTCGTGGGGCCTCGTCATTCGCCGCGTGCTCGAAGCCGGGACGCGCACGCTGCCCTTGATGCTGATCCTCTTTCTGCCCATAGCCATCTTCGGCCTCAAGTATCTGTACGAGTGGACGCACATCAACGAGGTTGCCGAGCCCGCCGTCAGGAAGATTCTGGAAAAGAAGAGGCCGTATCTCAATCCGACGTTCTTCCTGATTCGCACGGCGATTTACTTCGCCATCTGGTTCGGGCTGACGTTCCTTCTGAACAAGTGGTCCGCGGAGCAGGACAAGACGGCCGAGCGTCAGTACAAGCGGAAGATGGACATGCTGAGCGGCCCCGGCATCATCATCTTCGTGCTGACGGTGACGTTCGCCTCCGTGGATTGGGTGATGTCGCTCAACGCGGAATGGTTCTCGACCATCTACGGCCTCCTGTACGTCGCCGGGTGGACGCTCTCCGCCTTCTCGCTCGTCATCGCCGTGATGGTCTACCTCTCGACGCGGCCGCCCCTGGAAGGCATCGTGCGCGCCCCGCACTTTCACGACCTGGGGAAACTCCTGCTCGCGTTCGTCATGCTCTGGGCCTACTTCGCGTTCTCGCAGTTTTTAATCATCTGGTCGGGCAACATCCCGGAAGAGACGAAGTGGTATTTGAACCGCCTGCGCGGCGGCTGGGGCTGGATCGGCGTCGGGCTCGTGATTCTTCATTTCGCGCTCCCCTTCGTGCTCCTGCTCTCGCGCGACCTGAAGCGCAACGCGAAGAGACTCGCGACCATCGCGGGGCTGATTTTCGTGATGCGCCTGGTTGACATCTGCTGGCTGATAGAGCCTGAGTTCAACCGCGAGCATTTTCGTTTCAGTTGGATGGACGTGGCCGCGCCCTTCGCCTTCGGCGGGCTGTGGCTCGCCTTCTTCCTCTGGAACCTTCGCCAGCGCCCGCTCCTGCCGTTCAACGACCCGAACTTCGACGAGGCGGTCGAGCACGGGCGCAAAGGCGGACACTGAAGCAGCAGGCAGTGAGCAGTGGGCAGTTGATGGAATCAGTTTGGAGGCGTTTTCTAAATGGCTAGGCTCAGGAAGAAGGACGACATACACGAGACGCCGGACGTGTCGCACATACAGAACCCGGACGTGAGCCACGAGGCGAGCGACGTGAACGTCGGCTCGATCATCAAGTTCGTCGCGGGACTCTTCGTCCTGACCGTGCTCACGTTCGTTCTGATGAAGCTGCTCTTCAAGGTGCTGGAAGACCGCGCGGCGAAGCTCGACCCGGAGCGTCGGCCCATGGCCCTGACCGAGCAGGAGCGGCTGCCGCCCGAGCCGCGCCTACAGGCCGCGCCCGGCTTCGGCGTCACAATTAGTGAAGGCAAACGGGTCAACCTCCAACTGCGCGAGCCGAAGGCCGAGTATGAAGAACTAAGCAAGATTTGGGACGAGGTGTTGGAAGGCAAGCCGGACCCGCGCACGGGCAAGATGGGCATGCCGATTGACGAGGCCATGAAAAAGGTGGCCGAAGACGGCTCCTTGCGCACCCGCGCGCCCGGCGACAACCAGGAACAGCTAGACCTGAAGGGGATGGACGTTCCCTCGTACCAAAGCTCCGGGCGGATGCCGGAAAAGAGAGATCAATGAAGAAAGCAGTGGTCAGTGGTCAGTGGTCAATGGTCAGTCAAAGAAAGGCCGAAGGCGGGAGTGTGCCGGCGGGCGGACGAATCTTTTTCGTCTGTCTGCTGCTCGTCGCTTCCTGCTCGCTTTCTCTCGCGCAAGGGCGGCTCTACAACGGCACGTCGCCGCTTTACAGCCCGCGGCCCGACTTGGGCGTGACGGAGAACGGGCTGCCCGTAGCGCTGCGCGACGTGACGATTGAGCAGCGCTTGAACGAGCAGGTTCCGCTCGACCTGCGGTTCAAAGACGACACGGGGCGCGAGGTCACGCTGCGTGAGTATTTCAACAAGGGGAAGCCGGTCGTCCTCTCGCTCGTCTTCTACAAGTGCCCGATGATCTGTGACACCATCCTGACGGAGTTGATGGGGAGCCTGCGCGCGATGAGCTTCGACGCGGGGCGCGAGTTCGACGTGCTGACTGTCAGCTTCGACCCGCGCGAGACGCCGGAGATGGCCGCCGAGAAGAAGCGGAATTTCATACAGCGCTACAACCGGCCGGGCGCGGAAAAGGGCTGGCACTTCCTCGTCGGCGACCAGGAGAACATCCGACGGCTGACGGAGGCGGTCGGCTTTCACTACAACTACGACGAGAAGACCGACCAGTTCGCGCACGCCGCCGGCATTATGGTTATCACGCCCGAAGGCAGGCTCTCGCGTTACTTCATCGGCACCCAATATTACCCGAAGGACTTGCGCCTGAGCCTCGTCGAAGCCTCCGACAATAAGATCGGCTCGTTGGTGGATCAGTTGCTGCTCTACTGCTACCACTACGACCCGGCGACGGGCCGCTACGGCCCCGCCATCCTGAACATCATGCGGCTCGGAGGCGTGGTGACGGTCGTCGGCATTGTCTCGCTGATTCTGGTCCTGCGGCGTCGGAACGGTAAGGCCCGCAGCGGCGGCGCGGCGGCGGCGGCCGGGGCGCGGCCGAGTGTAGGAGGGACGGCTTAACTTATGCTTTTGCAGGGTTGGATTCCATTCGTTCCCGAGAGGGCTTCGACGCTCGCGCCGAAGGTAGACGGTCTCTACTTCTACCTGATCGGGGTGACGATCTTCTTCACGCTGCTCATCACCGCGACCATAGTCTTCTTCGTCATCAAGTACCGTCGGCGCTCGCCCTCCGAAGTGCCGCGCCCCGTGGCGGGATCCTTAAAACTTGAGACGCTCTGGACCGTCATCCCGTTCATCATCGCGATGAGCATGTTCGTCTGGGGCGCTGACCTCTTCTTCCAGCAGTACCGCATGCCGAAGGACGCGCTCGAAGTCTACGTCGTCGGCAAGCAGTGGATGTGGAAGTTGCAGCACACGACCGGGCAGCGCGAGATTAACGAACTGCACGTCCCCGTAGGCCGCCGCGTCAAGCTGATTATGACGACCGAGGATGTCATACACTCATTCTTCATCCCGGCGTTTCGCACCAAGGCGGACGTTGTTCCGGGGCGCTACACCACGCTCTGGTTCGAGCCGACGAAACCGGGGCGCTATCACCTCTTCTGTGCAGAGTATTGCGGGACGAACCATTCGGGCATGACGGGGTGGGTGGAGGTGATGGAGCCTGCGGAATTCGACGAGTGGCTGTCGGGCGCGGGCTCGCAGGAGTCGCCCATCGTCGCCGGCCAGAAATTGTTCCAGTCGCAGGGCTGCACCTCCTGCCACGGCGCGAACGGCGAGGGCGGCAAGGGACCGCCGCTCACGAGCCTCTTCGGGAGCAGCGTCAAACTGGAAGGCGGGCAATCAGTCGAGGCCGACGAGAAATATATCTACGAGTCTATACGCAACCCGCAGGCGCAGATCGTGGAAGGCTTTCGGCAGCCCTTGATGCCGACCTATTACAAGCAGCAGTTGAGCGAGGAGAATCTGCTGCAAATCATGACGTACATCAAGTCGCTCGCGCCCGCGCGAACGCAAGGGATACAGACGACAGCGCCCGCGCGACAGCAGGACAACACGCCGTCGGGGACTACGGGGCCGGAAGCACAGGGCGCGCAGTCGCCCGACGCGCAGCGCTCGAACCCCGTCGGCTCCACGCCGCCGAGCACGCGCGTAGGGCCGGGCCAGTAATTAATCGCAGTCATCGTTGAAGGGTTATGGACACTACACTAGCAACACCGATTGAGCCGATTGGGACGCCGCGCGTCAACTACCTGAACAAGGAGTACGGCATCAAGTCGTGGCTCCTGACGAAGGACCACAAGCGCATCGCCCTGCTCTACCTGGGCTCCGTCACGCTCTTCTTCCTCCTGGGCGGCATCTACGCGCTGCTCATCAGGCTTGAGCTGCTGACGCCGCAGGGCGACCTCTTCCAGTCGAACACCTATAACAAGGTCTTCACGCAGCACGGCATCCTGATGGTCTTCTTCTTCCTGATTCCGGCCATCCCCGCCGTGCTCGGGAACTTCCTCGTCCCGATGATGATCGGGGCCAAAGACCTCGCGTTCCCGCGAATCAATTTGTTGAGCTGGTACATCTACGTCCTCGGCGGGCTGTTTACGCTCTGGGCGCTCGTCTCGGGCGGCGTTGACACGGGCTGGACGTTTTATGCGCCATACAGCACGACGTTCTCGAACTCTTTCGTCATCCTCGCCGGGGTAGGCGTCTTCATCACCGGCTTCTCGTCAATCCTGACGGGCCTGAACTTCATCGTCACGATTCACACGATGCGCGCGCCCGGCATGACCTGGTTCCGCCTGCCGCTCTTCATCTGGTCGCACTACGCCACCAGCTTGATTATGATTCTCGGCACGCCGGTCATCGCCATCACGGTCCTGCTCCTGGCCTTCGAGAGGCTCACGCACGTAGGCATCTTCGACCCGGCCTATGGCGGCGACCCTGTCCTCTTCCAGCACCTCTTCTGGTTCTACTCGCACCCGGCCGTCTACATCATGATTCTGCCTTCGATGGGCGTGGTCAGCGAGTTGATAGCAAACTTTTCGCGCAAGAATATTTTCGGCTACACGTTCGTCGCCTTCTCTTCCATCGCGATTGCGGTCTTCGGCTTCCTGGTCTGGGGCCACCACATGTTCGTCAGCGGCCAGTCTGTCTACGCCGGGCTGATCTTCTCGTTCCTGAGCTTCGCCGTGGCTATCCCGTCGGCCATCAAGGTCTTCAACTGGACGGCGACGCTCTTCAAAGGTTCTATCTCTTACGACACGCCGATGCTCTACGGGCTCGGCTTCATCGGCCTCTTTCTCATCGGCGGGATGACGGGTCTCTTCCTGGCCGCCGCCGGCCTCGACATACACATGCACGACACTTATTTCGTCGTGGCACACTTTCACTACGTCATG
>DATFCB010000377.1:0-11854 GCA_035253525.1 Pyrinomonadaceae bacterium
CGTGGCCCAGTGCCTTGTGCGCCTTCTCCGTCTGCGCCAGCAGCGCCAGGTTGACGCCGAGCCAGAAGTGACCCTCCACGCGGCGAGGCGCGAGCCGCGCGGCACGTTCGGAGATGAGCACACCGCGCGTGTGATGCGCGCGGGCCTCCTCTTGCTCTCTCTCTTCCTGGCCCAGAAAGAAGAGCGCGCGGCCCATGCGCCACGCCGCCTCATACTCGCCCGCCGCTTCTTCGAGCAGGCGTACGCTCTCGCGCACGTTCCCGGCTCGCCCGCGTTCGTCGTAAAGCGCGTCGGCGCGGCGTGTCAGTTCTTCGAGACGAGAGTCCATAGGGCTTTTCTTCGGGGCCGGACGCCTCGGAAAACTTTGACGAAGCGGCCCGCGCTGGCGCAGAATAAGCAACGGGACGAAAGCTGTAAAGGATGGTTGGCAGAATGGCGAGCAAAGAAGAGAACGTGAAGCGGGCGCGGGCCGATTTGGCGGAGCGCCTCGGCGTCTCCGAAGACGAGATCAAAGAGGAAGCTACAGAAGAGGCAGACTTCCCGGACATGGCGCTCGGCGCTCCCGTCGAAGGCGAGATGAGCGGCCAGATGATAACTTCCGGCTGGCGCATACGCCTGAGCGCCGGAGCGAGCGGCAGCCACGAATATCGCGCCGACCAGAATCAGCTCAGGCTCTACAACTACAAGGGTGCGAATCACAAGATTTGAACACTCGTAAATCGTAAAGAGAAAAAGCAGTCTTTCTTTTACGATTCACGATTCACGATTTACGGCTTTTAAGAGGTGAAGCAATGAACCGGCAGAATTTTTGGGGACATCTGGCGCTGGCGCTGACGCTCGTCGTGCTGGCCGGATTCGCGGGACAGATCAGGCGCTGGCATAACTGGCAGAAGCCCGAGACGCACACGCGCTTCGAGTACGTCGAAGAGAGCAGGGACGACAGCGAAGAGACTGAAATCCCTGAGATCGAAACCGTACAGGAGAGCGACGAGGCGGAAGTCCTCGTTCGTTTTCGTCCGGGCACGACGCTTGAGAGAATCAAGGCGCTGGCCCTGAGAAACAACGACCGCTTCGAGGACGAGTACGAGAGCGTCAACGGGCTGGTCGCGCTCGAAGACGGGGACGGCCTCGACGCAGAGACGGTTGCGGGCCAATACCGCGCGCTCTCGGAAGTCGAGTACGCCGAGCCCGTCTTTAACCTCTACGCCGACCACGGCTCGCCCGACAAGCACAAGCACGCCAACGACGCCAGATTCGAAGAGCAGTGGTCGCTGCTTAACTTGGGCCAAAACAACGGCACTACCGGGGCGGACATCAGCGCCCTGCGCGCCTGGTTCAAGACCACCGGCAGCGACAAGGTAGTCGTCGCCGTCCTCGACAGCGGCGTTGACTACACGCACAGGGATTTAGTGAGCAACATCTGGATGCGCCCGGACGACGTGCCCGCTTACGTTGACGACGAGCTGGGCGAGTTCGACGACCTGCACGGCTTCGACGCCGCCGACTGGCGCGACCCGATGGACGACAACGGCCACGGCACGCACTGCGCCGGCATCATCGGTGCCGAGGGCAACAACAACTTCGGCATCGCCGGGATTAACTGGAACGTCCAGATCATGCCCCTGAAGTTCCTCGGCGCGGGCGGCTCCGGCACGACCAAGGACGCGATTGAGGCCATCAACTACGTGATTGACCGCAAGCGCAAAGGCGTCAACGTGCGCATCATCAGCGCGAGCTGGGGCTCGACGCAGAAGTCCAAGGCGCTCTCGGACGCCATCAAGCGCGCGGGCGACGAGGGCATCCTGTTCGTCGCCGCTGCCGGCAATAACGGCGACGACTCGGACAAGCGGCCGCACTTCCCGGCTGGCTACGACCTTCCGAACATGGTCTCGGTCGCCGCGCTCGACCGCAACGACCGGCTGGCCTCCTTCTCCAACTACGGCGCAAAGAGCGTGCACATCGCGGCCCCCGGCAAAGAGATTCTGAGCACGTGGCTGGGCGGCGAGTTCTACGTCGCCTCCGGGACCTCGATGGCGACGCCTGAGGTCGCGGGCGTGGCCGCGCTGATTCTCTCGACCAACCCGAAGATGAGCGTCAAGGAGTTGAGAACGAGGCTCTTCAATTCGGTTGATAAGCTCGACTCGCTCAAAGGAAAAGTCTCCACCGGCGGCCGCATCAACGCCGCGAAGGCGGTCGGAGCGGAGTAAAGAAAAGTGGTCAGTGGTCGGTGGTCGATGGTCAGTTAATAGAAAGAGAAAAGCAGGCAGGCTTGTTGAGCTTGCCTGCTTTTTAACTGACCACTGACCACCGACCACCGAGCACTGTTTTCCGCTGCTTGCACCGGGCCGTCGGATGTGTGATTATCGTCTGTTGGAAGGCAGTCCTCGATTCATACTATCTTGCCTGATCTTTTGAGGAGACGAACCGAAGTGAAAGCGGAATTAGAGCAGTTGGTCGCTTTGCAGAACGCGGACACAAACATACGCAGACTACAGGCCGAAATAGAAGCCATCCCCCGAAGGCGCGCCGAGATCGAGAAAGAGTTCGATCAGCGCGCCTTTGAAATTCGTGAGCTGGAACGCGTGCGCGACGAAGCCCGAACCGAGCGCGCCCGCCTGGAAAATGAAGTGCTCGAACACCGCTCCAAGCAGGAGCGGGCCGAGCGCAACCAGATGCTGTCGAAAAAGCAGGACGAGTACCAGGCAGCCATACGCGAGGCGGACGCCGCGCGCAAGCACATCTCGCAACTCGAAACGCAGATTCTCGAAAAGATGGAAGCCTTCGAGCAGGCGGAGACCAAGCTCAAAGAGCGCGAGCCCGAGACAGCGCGCCTGAGCGCCGAGTTGGAAGAACGCATACGCCAGTTTGAAGAGCAGACGCGCACGCAGCAGGAGCAGCTTGAAACCACGCGCAGGGAGCGCGAGCGCCTGACGGCCTCGCTGCCGAAGAATATGAGCGTGCTCTACAACCGCATCAGCGCGCGCATACGCGACGGCATCGCCGTGGCCGAAGCGCGCAACGGCTCGTGCACCGCCTGCTTCATGACCTTGAGGCCGCAGGTGATGGCCGAAGTCAGGCGCGGCGAAGACGTGATCACCTGCGACAACTGCAACCGCATACTCTATTACGTCCAGGCGGACATGGCACAGAAAGAGGCAGCCTCCGCGACAGTTTCGCCCAACGCAGCATAAGAAAGTGATCAGTGATGAGTGATAAGTGATACGTAAAAGCAAGAGGTTTTTTTCTTATCACTTATCACTCATCACTGTTTTTTTCATAGGCAAAAGTGAGAAGAAAGACAATCCTTCTCAACTTTTGCCTTCTATTTTTTGGGCACGGGGATTGATTGTTGTCACTAGCACAGCGGTCGGGCGAGGGGTTTTCGGACAGTCGCGGCTGTTTTTGAAGGTCGTAGTGTCCGCAAAAGAGCCTAACCCTGATTTCGGTTTAACCAAGGAGACTGAATTATGCAGGAAGCTATCCAACAGACCGGACTCAATACGGGCGTCAAGGACGATACACAAGCTAACGTTGGGGGCAGCGACGTGAACGTCAATCAGACCGAGCGCTGGGCTTCGGCACTGGCCGGGGGCGCGCTCGCCATTTACGGCCTGACGCGGCGCACCTGGGGCGGGGCCGTACTCGCCCTCGTCGGCGGGACTTTGATTCACCGCGGCTCGACCGGCCATTGCTACATGTACGACGCGCTCGGCGTCAACACCGCCGGTAACGAAACAGATAACCCCCTGGTGAGCGTGCCCGCGGGCCACGGCATCAAGGTGGAAAAGAGCGTGACGGTCAACCGCGCGCCCGAAGAGGTCTACCGCTTCTGGCGCAACTTCGAGAATTTGCCGCGCTTTATGAACCATCTCGAATCCGTCAAGGATTTGGGGAGCAACCGCTCGCACTGGGTAGCGAAAGCTCCTGCGGGCAAGACGGTCGAGTGGGATGCCGAAGTTTACAACGAGAAGGAGAACGAGTTGATCGCGTGGCGCTCGCTCGAAGGGGCGGACGTGGACAACGCAGGCTCCGTGCGATTCGAGGCCGCGCCTGAAGGGCGCGGGACAATCGTGCGCGTCACGCTCAAGTACGACCCGCCGGCCGGCAAAATCGGCTCGCTCGTCGCCAAGCTCTGGGGCGAAGAACCCTCGCAGCAGATAGAGGAAGACCTGCGCCGCTTCAAGCAGGTGATGGAGACCGGCGAAATCTCTACGACCGAAGGCCAGCCCTCGGGTCGCAGCGCGAGCGCGGGAAGGTGAAAAGCAGTGGTCAGTGGTAGGTGGTCAGTGGTCAGTGAAAGCAAAAGCTTTTGTTCTTAACTGACCACCGACCAGTTTTCTACAAGGGGGAATCAAATGAAAGCACTCTGCTGGTACGGGAAGAACGACGTGCGGGTCGAGACCGTGCCAGACCCGAAGATACTCAACCCGCGCGACGCAATCATCAAAGTCACTACGACGGCCATCTGCGGCTCGGACCTGCATCTCTACAACGGCTACATCCCGACCATGCAGAAGGGCGACATTCTGGGCCACGAATTCATGGGCGAGGTCGTCGAGGTCGGGAGCGAGAACAAGAAGTTGAAGGTCGGCGACCGCGTGGTCGTCCCCTTCACCATCTGCTGCGGCCACTGCTTCTTCTGCCAGAGCGAGCTGTGGTCGCTCTGCGACAACTCGAACCCGAACGCCGGAATCGCGGAAACGCTCTACGGCTTTTCGCCCGCAGGTCTCTTCGGCTACTCGCACATGACGGGCGGCTACGCAGGGGGCCAGGCCGAGTACGTGCGCGTGCCGTTCGCGGACGTAGGCCCGGTCAGGATTCCCGAAGAGTTGTCGGACGAGCAGGTCTTGTTTCTCTCGGACATTTTCCCGACGGGCTACATGGCTGCCGAGAACTGCAACATCAAACCCGGCGACACCGTCGCGGTCTGGGGCTGCGGCCCCGTGGGCCAATTCGCCATCCGCAGCGCGATGCTTCTGGGAGCGTCGCGCGTGATCGCGATTGACGAAGTCCCGGAGCGCTTGCAGATGGCCGCGTCTTGCGGGGCCGAGACGTTGGACTTCTACGACCAGGATATTTTCGAGAAGCTCAAGGATAAGACGGGCGGGCGCGGGCCGGACGCCTGCATTGACGCCGTGGGCCTCGAAGCACACGGCAAGACCGTTGACGCCGTCTACGACCGCGTGAAGGCCGCGATGTTCCTGGCGACTGACCGTCCGCACGCGCTCCGCCAGGCGATTCACGCGTGCCGCAAGGGCGGGACGGTTTCGATTCCCGGCGTCTATGGCGGCTTTCTGGACAAAGTTCCCTTCGGGGCGGCCTTCAACAAGGGGCTGACGCTCAAAATGGGCCAGACGCACGTGCCGACGTACCTGCGCCCGCTCCTGGAGCGCATACAGCGCGGCGAGATTGACCCCTCGTTCGTCATCACGCACCGTATGCGCTTGCAGGACGCGCCCGACGGCTACGAGATTTTCAAACATAAACAGGACAACTGCATCAAGGTTGTCATGAAGCCTTGATGCCTTCCTTTGCGTCTTTGCGCCTTTGCGAGAAATTAACCTCACGCTGGAGGCGCAAAGACGCAAAGGAGTTGAGTGGTTAATTGAAGGAGAGGAAAATGGCGGACGAGAGCAAGGGTCAGGCGAGCGCGCCGGAGAATGACAAGGAGAAGCAGACGGGCGATCCGGGACGCACGCCCGGCAAGGCCGAGGGCGACGAAGATACCGTGGACGCGTCTTTACGAGACGACGAGAACAAGCCGCTGCACTGACGGCAACGGGCCGGTTCGGTGTGCCAAAAGTAAAAGCTACCGAGGCCGCGTCCGTCAGGAGAGGCGCGCCTTCGCGGCTTCGTCCGGGGGCGTGTCGTGTTGCGGGTTGACGCCGACGCCGTGCTTGAACACCAGCTCGCCGCCCAGCCAGCCGGAGATCGTCACGGCGATTAAGCCGAGGACCGACAGCGCGAACGGAATCTTCAAACTGTCGTTGACCATGTCCGAGCCGCCGTCCGTTCTCAAGTACCAACTCGCGGCGAAGAGCACGAGCGCCAGGACGTTGAACCGCGCGTGCCAGTTGGCGACCTTGACTACCTGCTTGTCTTTGATCGCAAGGTAGTCTATGAAGCCGAAGATGGCCGCCGCGATAGCGCCCAGACAGCCGGCCAGAAGCGAGTAGAAAGCTATCAGCGGCCAGTGCCAGTTTCCGCGCCAGTAGTAAAGAAGGTCCGCCACGACGGAAAAGACCCAGAGCGCAATCGGAAAGGGAATCAGCATCGGGTGAATCGGATGCCCCATGATGCTTGCGGGACTAGCCATTTTTCTTTCCTCCCTGTGAGCCGCAGTGCGCGGATTGACAGACTCCTCGTTGAGAAATATTTTTCGGCGTCAAGCTACTACTTCGTGCATGAAATGTAAAGAAACTTGCTTTCGTCCGGGAACGGTGTAAGAACAGGAGAACAGGGCCATGAAGAGTGATTCGGGAGAGACGACTTCGGTCTGGATGGCAACCGCCGACGAGATAGAGACGGACGGGCCGCTCAACGCGGACACGTCCGCAGACGTGGTTGTAGTCGGCGCAGGCATCGCGGGGATGACGACCGCCTACCTGCTCGCACGCGAGGGCCGCAAGGTCGTCGTGCTGGACGACGGCGCGGTCGGCGGCGGCATGACTGGACGCACGACGGCGCACCTGGTCAACGCGCTCGACGACCGCTATTACGAGCTTGAGCGCCTGCACGGCGAGCGCGGCTCGCGCCTCGCAGCGGAGAGCCACACGGCGGCGATTGATACGGTCGAGAAAATCGTCAAAGACGAAGGCATAGAGTGCGAGTTCGAGCGCCTGGACGGCTACCTCTTCGCCCCGCCGAATGAGTCGAAGAAGGAACTCGAAGACGAGTTGGAAGCCTGTCACCGCGCGGGGCTGACCGCGATAGAGATGGTCGAGCGCGCGCCCATCAAGGACTTCGACACGGGCAAGTGTTTGCGCTTCCCGCGCCAGGGCCAATTTCATCCGCTCCTTTATCTGGCGGGCCTCGCCCGCGCCATCCGCCGCGACGGCGGGCGCATACACACGGGCACGCACGCAAGCACGATTGAGGGCGGCAAACCGGCCCGCGTCGAGACCGTCGCGGGAAACACCGTCACCGCCGAGGCGGTCGTCGTGGCGACCAACACCCCCGTCAACGACCGCGTGGCGATTCACACCAAGCAGGCCCCGTACATCACCTACGTCATAGGCGCACGCGTCCCCCGTGGCGCGGTCGAGCGCGCACTCTACTGGGACACGCCGGACCCTTACCACTACATCAGGGTCGAGAGCATCAAGGCACATGACGGCGACGCCACGGAAAAGTACGACCTGCTGATTGTCGGCGGCGAGGATCATAAGACCGGGCAGGAGACGGACGCGAACCGCCGCTACGGCGCGCTCGAACGCTGGACGCGCCACCGTTTCCCGATGGTTGAGGACATAGAGTTCCGCTGGTCTGGACAGGTGATGGAGCCCGTGGACGGCCTGGCCTTCATCGGTCGCAACCCGATGGACGAGGATAATGTTTTTATTGCGACGGGTGATTCCGGCAACGGCATGACGCACGGCACCATCGCCGGAATTTTGTTGACGGACCTCATCATGGGCCGCGCGAACGACTGGGAAGAACTCTACGAGCCGACGCGCAAGACCTTGAAGGCTCTGGGTGAGTTCGCCAAAGAGAATCTCAACGTCGCCGCGCAATACACGGACCTCATCACGCCGGGCGAAGTGGACTCCGAGGACGAGATCAAGCCGGGCGAGGGCGCTGTGCTACGCCGTGGCCTGAAGAAGGTGGCGGTCTACAGGGACGACTCGGGCGCGCTCCACGAGCGCTCTGCCATCTGCGTTCACTTAGGGTGCGTCGTTGACTGGAATCCCAACGAGAAGTCCTGGGACTGCCCCTGCCACGGCTCGCGCTACGACGCCTACGGCAAAGTCTTTCAAGGCCCGGCCAACAAAGACCTTGAGCCAACAGACTAAAGAATGCAAAATGCAAAATGGAAGATGAAAAGCAAGCTCTTCGTCTTAACTTTCTCTTCGTCTTAACTTTTTGCATTTTTAATTTTGCATTCTTTGGAGCGGCTCTTGAGCGAAGGCGGTGCTGCATGTCAGGTGCGTCCGGCGACGCCTGATGAGCTGGACTGGATTTTCCGGCTCGAAGTAGACGCCTACTCGGCGGAATACGCGGTCGCGCGGCGGACGCTTGACGAGTGGTATTGTGCCAATCCCGAAGGCTTCTCCGTCCTCACGATGAACGGGGAGAAGATAGGACAGATAACCATCCTCCCTCTGCGCCCCGTCTTACTCGAAAGCTTCATTCGAGGGACGATACTTGAACAGGACATTCACGCGACCAGTTTGCACACTCCGGCCGAAAGAGGACTGGTGCGCAACCTTCACGTCGAAAGTATTATCGTACGGTCCCCTTCGGGCCGCTCGACGCCGCCGCTCAAAGCGCTCGTGTGTCTGGGGCGCAACTTCCCGCATTTAATCCAAAGGGTCTGCGAGCCTGCGAATCTCGAAAACGTCTACGCCCTCAGCGCGTCAGGGCAAGGCGAGAGCTTTATCACGGGGCTGGGCTTCAGGCGGGTCGCAAGCGCCCAGGACAAGTCAAGGCCGCGCGGCCTCTACGTCGCAGAGTTCGGCGCGCTCAAAGCCAACATCTACGGGCTCTATAACAGACGAGTGAGGAAGACCAAAACTTAGGTCACGTTCCACAACCTGAACTCAACCCCTTTGCGTCTTTGCGTCTTGGCGAGAAAAAGCTTTTCTCACGCTGGAGGCGCAAAGACGCAAAGGGGTTGAGCCTAAGTTTTGAAACGAGCGCTTAGTCGCCGGAGGCAGTGGCCGTCTCCGCGACGACGGGTAGATCAGTTTTGGCACGGTGGAGCTGGCTGGCGTCAATCATGTTAAGCCCGCGAACGGTCTCGAAGCCTGGGATGATCTCTTTGTCGAAGGGACGCATGCCGGCCTTGTTACGTTTGCGGCCGGTAAAGTCCAGGTAGAGGTGCTTGCGCATGAAGCGGTCAGGCCAGCCGGCGAAGCGCCAGAGCGGGTACTTAATGCCGTGGCCGAATAGCTTCTTGCCGAGTAGTTTGTAGTAGAACGGCACGCCCAGCGACCACTTGGAACGCGAGCGCCCCTTGCCATAAAACTCCAGGTTGTACTTCCAGCAGGTGAAGAAAAATTCCCACTGAAGGTCAGTCATCTCTATCAGCTTGGCGCTCTCCTTACGCTGCATGCGCGTGTTCTCAAGCGGCACGAACCACGTCGGGACGAACATGCCCTTCGCGTCGCGCAACTCGAACAGCAGATCGAGCGATTGCTTCGTGTCCTCGTCCCGTTCGCCGGGCAGTCCGATGATGAAAGTGCAGAACGGATACCAGTTGTGCCGGTTCAAAATCTCCATCCCCTTCAACACTACGTCGCGCCACTGGTGCGCCTTGTACGGATACGCCTTGCCCTTCATGTAGGTGTCGAAGAGGCGCGGGCTGCCCGTCTCCAGTCCGATGATGGGGTCCGCGATGCACTTGTTCGGGTCGGTCGAGTCGTCGTGGTGCAGGTGCGAATAGGGGACGACCAGGGGCGTCAGGCGCTCGATGACGGTCGGGTCGCGGACGACCGGCGCGATGGTGATGTGCGAGGTCTGAATTGTCTCTATGCCGGGGACTGAGGCGACGCTCTTGAAAAGATTTTCGAGCGCCGGGGTGTTCGTCACGAAGTTGGGAAGTTGCTCGTAGAGGAACATATCCTCGGAGGCGAGCATCACTTCGGTCGCGCCCTCGCGCGTGTTGACGCTGACGCTCTCCATGATGTGTGCGAGCGGGAAGGATCGCCCGACCTTGGTCGCGGGCGAGCAGAACTGGCAGCCGCGTCCGCACCCGCGCGTGATCTCGACCACGCCGAACGTCGAGCGGTGGCGGACCACCGGAATCTCTTCGACCGTGGGCTGTTCGCTCTTCGGGATTTTGACGATGCGCGGAAGCGTTGGGTCGCCCGCGATGATGCGTTTGAAAAGCTCTGAGAAGACGCGCTCAATCTCGCCGTCAATCAAGTAGTCAATCTTGAACTCGTCGAGCCGCGCGGCCTTCTCCAACTGCCACGCGCCCGGACCGCCGACGACAATTTTGGGCCGGAATTTTGTGACGACCGGGTGCGTGACGATGCGTATGAACTCGGCCGCGTTCAGTGGCATCAGGTTCTCACCGGCGAGTTTCGAGTAAACGTCGGTCGCGTAGGAGATGCCCAGCGGGTTGTGCGCGTGGACGGCCAGCACTTTTGTTTCCGGGCCGACGAATTTGTCCAAATTCTCGACGTAGCAGGTGACCACGTCCTCTTCAGCGTAGTCCCTCAAGAGCAAGGTTTCGACCATGCGAAGCCCGTTCGGGACATACTTGGCGCGGCCGTCGGGCCAGGAGTCGTTGACGAGCGAAGCGGGGTTGATGAATTTGTGGCTGTACTTTTGCGGGATCGTCGCCGACAGCATTTGTTGCCAGATGCTGTGCTTGAACTCGCTCGCTTCGGTTGACGAGGCCGCCAGGACAATCTTAGGAGAAGCCATAACGGGAACGGGTTCCTTTGTTTGCTCTTAACGTTAGCAGTTGGACGCCAGCGGGTAGCCGCGAACGAGGATGGGCGGCTAATGAAGACTTGACGCGCTCGGCTTCCAAACCAGACCCTTTTGAAGAATCGGATTCTAGCATTATTCCGCGGGCGGCTGTAACAGTTTCTACAAAAGTAGGGCATAACATGCATGGACTTCTACGTCGGGCAAGGGGGCATGAATGGCGAGCGCGGAGGCGGCAGTCGCAACTCTTACGAATCGCGGGCCAAGCGAAATAATCGGGCGGGGCGCTCGCTCGCGCTGGTGGCGCAGGCTCGGCTCGAAGAGTCGCGGCTTTCGTTACGAGGACTCGGGGGGCCGCCGCGTGCGGGACGAGACTGGATTGGCGCGCATCGCGTCGCTCGTCATCCCGCCCGCCTGGAAACACGTCCGCATCTCACCGAGCCCGCACGGCCGCCTTCAGGCCATAGGCGTTGACACGAGCGGGCGCGTTCAATACATCTATCACCCGCAATTCGCCGCGCGCCAGCAGCGCAAGAAGTACGAGAAGATAGAGCGCTTCGGCGAGAGTTTGCCCGCGCTCCGGCGCAAGACCAATAAGGACATAGAGCAGGAGGGGCTGCCGCGCGAGAAAGTTCTGGCCGTCGTCGTGCGCCTCATCAACGACCTTTATTTCCGCGTCGGCTCGGAAAAGAGCGTCGAGCATTACAGGACCTACGGCGTGACGACCCTGCGCAACCGCCACCTCGAAATCAAGCGCGGCGGCCGCCTGCTCTTCAACTTCGTCGGCAAGCACCACATACGCCACCGCGTCCTGCACGTTGACGAAGAACTCGCCGCGCTCATCGGCGACATCAAAAAAATCGGCGGGTCTAAACTCTTCGAGTATTACGACGAGCAGGGGCGTGTCCGCGCCGTCAGCCCGCGCGACGTGAACGAGTACATCAAGGCGGCGACCGCGCCGGAGTTTTCGGCGAAGGATTTTCGGACGTGGGGCGGGACGCTGCTGGCTGCGGTAGAACTGGCGGAGATAGGCAGGGCGGAGGACGAGCGAGAGGCCCGAAAGAATCTGGTCCGGGCCGTCAAGCGCGTCGCCGAGCGCCTGGGCAATACGCCGACCGTCTGCAAGGGCTGCTATATACACCCGAAGGTCTTAGACAACTACCTCCAGGGCGTCACGCTCGAACAGTTCCGCCGCCGCGTCGAGCGCAACATCAAACGCATTCAGCCCGAGTACGAAGTCGAAGAATTGGCCCTG
>DATFCB010000378.1:0-4164 GCA_035253525.1 Pyrinomonadaceae bacterium
GCGCCCACGAGCGGTGCGTGAGAGCGCGCACAAGCCAGGAGCGGTCATTGAAGGTGTGGCCGAGGAGGGCTTCCAATTCGGCCAGATCGTGTGCGCGGTCTTCGGAATTTTTCACGGCGGGCCGATTCTAACAAAAGCCGGGCGCAACGTCATTGACGTTGCGCCCGGCTTCTTGCTTGCTGGAGGATGGCCGGGACCGAAGCGCGCCCTTAACGGTTGGGCTTCGGCGTGGTGCTGGACGTTGTGCCGCCGTTGGCGGGCGTCGTCGGCGTGGTGCTGGTCGTGCCCGGCGGCGTCGTCTGCGGCGTCGTGGTGTTCGACGCGGGCGTCGTCATCGGCGTGGTGGTCGGCTGGCCCGGCCTCGGGAGCGGCTTCGTCGTGATGCTCGCGATCAGCGGCTCGATGCCCGCGGTGTCGCCGTTGTTGCGATACTTGTAAAGCGCCGTCAACTGCTCCATCCAGGCGGTGCGTGCCTTCTCTAACTCGGCCGCGTTCGCGCTGGTCTTGCTGTAGGCGATGGCCCGCGCCAGCGCGTCAATCATACGGTCCACGACGTTGTTGACCTTCGTGGTCAGCTCCGTGCACTGCGCGGCCTTGAGTTGCTCCTCGGTCTTGCAGTTGGCTTCGTACTCATTCCGCAGCTTGGTGTACTCGGACTGCTCGTAGGCGACCGCGAGGAACGAGTAGGTGTACGGGTCCTTCTGCGAGACTCCCGGAGCCTGCGCGGCGGCGATAAGATAGTTTGCGGCCTCCGCCGGCTGCGACTCGCGCAGCAGGAAGCCCAGCGCGTAGTTGAGGCCGCCGGTGATCTCCTCCTTGTTCGTGATCGGCTTGTCCTTCTCGAAGGTCTTGCCGGCCTGAATCATCTGGAGGGTCCGCCTGGCGTAGTCAACTGCCGCTGCGTTGTTGGCGGTGTTACCGGCGATGGCTGCGCTCAGGCCAGCCTTGGACAACTCGAAGAGGAGCGCCAAATCGTCCGGGTAGTCCGTCAGCACTTGTCTCGCCCCGGCGAACGCCTCGTTGTACTGCTTGGCGTTCAACTGCTGTATGACCTGATTCCGGCGCGCGATCTTGTCGTAGGAATCAACCCACTTCTTGATGTAAGAGACGTACTGGTCGGTCGGGCCGTCGGTGGCTTCGTACTTGGCTAGATACTCTTTGCCGGCCTCGTAGGCGACCTGCGGGTTGGTCTTGAGGTTGTCCCTGAACTTGTTATAAAGGGCCGTCTTGGCTTCCTGGTCGTCCTGCGTGGCCGTCGCCGCAGGCGTGGGTGTCGTTGCGGGGGTCTGTGCTAACGCAGGCAGCGCGAGCGTCGCTACGAGCGCAGTAAATACTAGGAATCGAATTAGCTTTTTCATCGGTCGCAATCCTCCAAGCAATGTCCTTTTCTGCAACTCTTATCAATCCGGGGGGTGAGAAGCTTGACGGCTTCCGAAACCGCGTCGCGCTCCTTCAGATGCGCGGCTTACGGCATTCGGTTGCCGCATTCCGGGCGGCGCACGCACCCTAACCAACAGGGAGAGAACCGGGCGCATCGGTGTCAGGTAAAACAAATGCGATGCATAATCATCCTGCAACACTCGTCCGCCTGTCAAGGCAGGAAGCAAATGCAAAATTAAAAATGTAAAATGCAAAAAAAGAGGCGGAGAACCACAATGAATTTAGATGTGGTCTCCGCCTTAATTTTTCATTTTTGATTCTTAATCTTGCATTTCTTTACGGCTGGGTCGCGTGGACGCGGCGCGGCCTCTGCTTGTCGGGCTGCGGCGCGACCGTCTGGTTCGTGGGCTGCGCCGAAGAGTTCGTCTGCTTCGTCTGCGGCGCAGTCAGGATCACGCTCTTGACTCCATTGCCGCCCGCCGGTGCGGAGGCCGCACCCGCAGCCGCAGCGCCCGTCAGACTGTCTTCGCCCAGTTCGCCTGCCTCTTCCTCCCTGTCCTCATCGCTGAGGGCGGCCGCTTCGCTCGCGCTGAGCTTGGGCCGCGGAATCATGGGCGTGCTGGCGTAAGGCATGCCGTCCGTGCCTGGGCCAAAACGGTGCTTGAGCGAGCGGTAGATTTGTCCGGCGACGTAGGCCGGGAAGTGGCGTCGCGCGTCGGGGCCGCGCGTCACGACGACGACCGCCAGGCGCGGGTTATGCACGGGCGCGTAGGAGGTGAAGAGGCCGAGCCACGAGCCCTGGCCGATGCACGTTCCAGTCTTGCCCGCGATGGTCTGCCCTGCGTCGTAGGCGCGCTTGCCCGAGCCGTAGTTGACCGCCCCGATCATGCCGGGGATGAGTCTCTGTATGGAGTCTTGCGGGATGTTGATCTTGCGGCGGACGATGGTCTTGAACTGGGCCTCTTCCTGCGGCGTGCGCGGCAGGTGCGGAACCAGCAGGTTGCCGCCGTTGCCTATGGCCGAAACCATGTTGGCGAGTTGAATCGGAGTGACCTCGAAGTCGTCGCCGTGCGAGCACATGCGGCGGGCGGCGAAGCCCGTCTTGAAGAGCGGCACGCGGCCGGGCGATTCGTTAGCGTGGTTGATGCCCGTGCGCTCGCCCAGGCCAAGCTCGCGCGAGTAAGAGATGATGCGGTCGAAGCCGACTTGGCCGCCTATGTTCTGGAAGTAGCCGTTGTTCGAGTAGGCCAGGGCGTCCGTCAGGTCTATGGCGTGGCGGCGATCCGCGACCGAGACGGTCTGCACGGGGTCAATCACCTTCTCCGTCAGGCCCGCCATCCCCGTCATCAGCTTGATGGTCGAGCACGGTTTGAAGCCGCGGCGGAGTGCCCAGTCCTGGTTGACGACCGTGTAAACGCGGCCCGTCTTCGGGTCCATGACGACGACCGTGCCGGCGTGGTTGCCGAGGGCGGCGACCGCCGCACGGCGGACTTCCAGGTCTTCGCCCGTCGTGTCGTCCTTGGCGATGTTAGCCATCGCCTCGTCGCGCATGGCCTGCTCCAGCGCGCGCTGGCGCGCGATTGCGGCCTGGCGTGCGATCTCGGCGCGGCGTCTGGCCTCCGCGATCTCGCGCCGGCGCTGCTCGGCCAGGCGGCGAGCCTCGGCCCGCTGCTCGCGCTTCGAGAGGCGTCCCCCGCGTCTATCCCTCTCCTGCTCCTTCTTCGCGGCCTTCAGTTCCCTGGCCGAACCCCTGCGGTCGCGCCGCTTGTCAACGCGCGCCTCCTTCGCCGAAGCCTTGCTTTCGCGCCGCTTGTCCGCGCGCGAGTTCTTCGCGTTCCTTTCGCGCCCGCGCGAGTTCTTTGCCGTCTCGCGCGCCTTCTTGTCGTTGCGCGAGTTCTTCTGCGCCTTCGCGGCCGTTGCCTTACTCTTGGCGGCCGATTTGGCTTTTTTGTCTTTGGCAAGGGCGGTGCCCGTGAAAATCAGTGCGATTAGAAGGAGAATGGCGGGCGCGGTGCGCGCGGGGTTCAGGGTTCGCTGGGTTTGGGTCATTGACTGGTCCTCGCAGTTAAATTAAAGCTCCGGGGTTAACTTCGCGAGTTAGGGTCTCGAACGCTCTCGGGTCACGAACGAATGCCTAACGCTTATTTTTTCGATTTCACTTCAGGACGCGCTTTTTCGCTGCGCGCCGCGTCGTCAAGTAACAGAGATAAATTTTGAAGCTTCCAGCATCTTCAAAATAGTTCCTTCAACGAATTTTCGTTTTCGTCTTGCGGCCTTCGCACTTTACGGTGAGAGTTGGGAGAGTTCCCGTTGATGCGGCCTCCGGGGAGATTGCGCTGAGACCGCCGCGAACTATAACATCTGAAAAGGCCGAGGGCAACGAAAAAATAATATTGCCGCCTTTAGTTTATAATGGCCCCAGGCTCTCCCTTGTGACCTAAAGAATATGAAAGCGCTTCGTCTGATCTCAAGTTTTCGCGCGCGGCTGTTGCTCGTGCTCGCCGCGCTGCTCGTCCTGACATTGGGCACGCAGTACGTCTTGAACCTGCGCAACGCGAGAAATAACAGGCGGATGCGTGAGCTACAGACGCAGGCGCTGGTCGCGGCGGTCGCGGTCGGGTTCGAGAGCATCTCCGCCAAGCCCCGCCTCGTCGAATTAGTCAAGAAGAGAAACAATCCGCTCCTTAACCCGGAGACCGGCCGCATCGCCAATATCATCGTCGTTGACAACAACTGGAAACTTTCAGACAGCCTCGACCTGGAGCTGTTGAAGGTCAACGGCGA
>DATFCB010000379.1:0-3294 GCA_035253525.1 Pyrinomonadaceae bacterium
GCGCTCTCCGCGATGGCGCTGGGGCTTTACGAGTTCTGGCTGCTGGCGAGAAAGCGCGGCCTCAAGCCGGACGTGGTGGTCGGGTTCGCGGGGGCGGCGGCCGTTTTCACGGTCTTCTATTTCGACAGGCCGCAGGAGGCCCCCGTGCTGCTCCTGCTCGTCCTGCCCGCGCTCGTGATTGCGGCGCTGGCGGCGGCGATGCTGCGGGGCGCGCCGTTCGACAACATGATCGCGTCGGTCGGCGCGACCCTCTTGGGCGTGATGTACGTAGCCTTCCTCGGCGGACACCTCGTCGCCGTGCGGATGGGGTTCGAGCAGGCGCGCGCCGCGGACCTGCTCTCCTTCTTCTTCCTGGTCATCATGGGCTCGGACACGGGCGCCTACTACATGGGGCGCGCGCTCGGCCGCCACAAGCTCGCGCCCGCCGTCAGTCCGGGCAAGACCTGGGAGGGCGCGGTCGGCGGGATGCTGGCGAGCCTCCTGATGGCCGTTCTGGCACATTACTGGTTCTTCCGGGAGCTGCCCCTGAAGTGGGCGCTGCCGCTGGCGGCGGCGATGAACGTGCTGGGCGTGCTGGGCGATTTGACGGAGAGCGCGCTCAAGCGCGGCGCGGGCGCGAAGGACGCGGCGCAGATTCTGCCGGGGCACGGCGGACTGCTCGACCGGCTCGATAGCTTGCTCTTCAACGCGCCCGTCCTCTACTATTTCGGACGACTGTATTTTGGGTAGATGTCAGATGTCAGATGCTAGATGTCGGTAGTTATTTAGCGTCTAACATCTAACATCTAGCATCTGACATCTATGAGAGGCATTGGCATTCTCGGTTCGACCGGCTCAATCGGGCGCAACACGTTGCGCGTGGTTGAGTCTTTTGGCGAGGGGGAGTTTCGTGTCGTCGCGCTCGGCGCGGGGCGCAATGTCGAGGTGCTGGCCGAGCAGGTGGCGCGTCACCTGCCGGAGTTGGTCTCGGTCGAGTCGGAAGAGTGTGCGAGACAACTCCGTGCGGAGTTGTTGGCGCGCGGCGTGGATGTGCCGCGCCTCGTCGTCGGCGAAGAGGGGCTGGTCGAAGTCGCCACGCACGCGGACGCGGACTGCGTGGTCAGCGCGACGGTCGGCGCGGTCGGCTTTGTGCCAACTTTGCGCGCGCTCGAAGCAGGGAAGCGCGTGGCGCTCGCCAACAAGGAGACGCTGGTGATGGCGGGCGAGTTGATGACGCGCGCCGCCGAAAGCGCGGGCGCGGAATTGTTGCCGGTTGATTCGGAGCATAACGCGCTGCACCAGTGTTTGCGGGGCGAGAAGCGCGCGGAGGTGCGCCGTCTCATTCTGACGGCTTCGGGTGGGCCATTTCGGACGAAGAGCGCGGGCGAGATGGCGGCGGCGACCGTCGCGGAAGCGATGCGCCACCCGACCTGGCAGATGGGCGCGAAGGTCACGATTGATTCGGCGACGCTGATGAACAAAGGGCTCGAAGTGATAGAGGCCCACTGGCTCTTTGGCTTCGGACCCGAAGAGATCAGCATCCTCGTCCACCCGGAGTCGGTCGTCCACTCCATGATCGAGTTGGTTGACGGCTCGGTCATAGCGCAGATGGGCGTGACCGACATGCGCCACGCGATTCAGTACGCGCTGACTTATCCCGCGCGCCACCCATGCGGGCTGCCTGCGCTCGACTTGACTCAACTCTCGGGGCTCCATTTTGAAGAGCCGGACACTGAACGTTTCCCCTGCGTGGAGTTGGCTTATCGCGCGCTCAGGGAAGGCGGGACGATGGCGGCGGCGATGAACGCCGCGAACGAGGAGGCCGTGCGCGCCTTTTTAGAAGAGAGGATTTCGCTGACTGACATCCCGCGCGTCATCGAAGAGGTGATGGACGGGCACGAGACCCGGCCGGTCGAAAATCTTGATGTTGTCCTCGTCGCGGACCGGAACGCGCGCGCGACGGCGTCGGCAATCATCGAGCGCATCAACCACGGGATGAACGCAGTAAGAGCGTAAATCGTGAATTGTGAATCGTAAATCGTAAAAGAAAGACGCTGTTCCTCTTCACGATTTACGATTCACGTTTTACGTTTTAACTTCTGACTAGTAAACTTGAAGACAACGGCGCGGGGCGTTTGCGTCTCTAAGCTCGCGTGAGTTTTGGGCAGTTTGTTCGATAGTTATAGAGGTTTTATTTATGGCAGAAGATTCCAAACCGGTCGGCGACGGCCCCGCGGCCAAGCCGAAAATTCCCTGGTCGCGCATTATCATTCCCGCCATCATCGCACTGGCAGTCATCCTCTGGATACGCGGCTCCATAGACATCACCACGGTCAAGAGCATCTTCGCCTTCATCTTCATCCTGGGCGCGGCCGTCGTCCTGCACGAGTTCGGCCACTTCATCGTCGCCAAGCTCCTGGGGATTCGCGTCGAGACCTTCTCGGTCGGCTTCGGCCCGAGCCTCTGGGGGCGCAAGTGGGGCACGACAGAGTACCGCCTCTCCGCGATCCCGCTCGGCGGCTACGTCAAACTGGGCGGCGACGAATCGAACGCGCCGATTGAGGGCGAGGGGGCGAGCGACATCCCCGAAAAGGAGCAGTTCACGCTCAGGCCGCGCTGGCAAAAGTTCCTGGTCGCGGTCGCCGGGCCGGTCATGAACATCCTGACGGCGCTGGCGATTCCTTTCATCGGCGGGTTGATGTACGGCGTGCCCGTCCCGCCCGCGCCAGTGGTCCGAGACATAGACCAGGGCGGCGCGGCCGAAGTCGCGGGACTACAGAAGGGCGACCACGTCATCTCCTTCAACGGCGTGGAGAATCCGACGTGGGGCAGGATTTACGGCGACTCGCTGCTCTCGCCCGAGAAGGCGCTCCCGATTGAAGTCGTGCGCAACGGGCAGAGAGTTTCGTTGACGATCACGCCGGCCCGACGCGTCCAGAAAAGTGAAATCCTCGGCGACATAGGTTTCGACCCTGACTACGGCGACGTGCGCGTCGTCGTCGCGGACGTGACCCCGAATTCCCCCGCCTCAGAGGCCGGGTTACAGATTGGCGACCGCCTTGTCGCACTCGGCGACGAGCGGGTCGCGAGCGACCAGCACGTGACCGAGTACGTGAAGAGTCACAAGGGCGAGCCGATACGCATGACCATTGAGCGCGACGGGAAACAGCAGGAGATTACGGCGACCTCGCGCAAACTGGCCGATGGGACCGAGCGGCTCGGCTTGACGCCGCGCGACTTGATACCCCGCGAGCACGTCGGCGTGATGGGCTCACTGCATCACGCCTGGGACTCGAACCTCGAAATCCTGCGCCT
>DATFCB010000380.1:0-2221 GCA_035253525.1 Pyrinomonadaceae bacterium
CGACTTTGCGCCTCCAGCGTGAAATTTAATCTCACGCAAAGACGCAGAGAAGTTACGGCTTCATTATTGGTGGCCGCACCCAGCCGCCGAGCGAGGCTTCGATGATGGCGGCGGCGGCGAGCACGGTCTCTTCCTCGAACGGGCGGCCGATGAGTTGGACGCCCACGGGCAAGCCTTCGCGCGTGCGGCCGGCGGGGACCGACACGGCGGGCAGGCCCAGGACGTTCGCGGCGCGAGAATAACCGAAGGCGCGGAAGACGCTGAGCTGGCGGCCTCCGACTTCCACGCGCCGCGCGCCGTGCTCGAACGCTGGCACGGACCCGACAGGCGCGACGATGAGGGGCGTGGTACTCATCCACTGAAGAAGCGAGTCGCGCAAACTGTCGCGCTCCGCAACCGCTCGCGCGAACTCGCCGGGCGCGCTCGCCTGACTCTTGTCCGCCGCAGCGAGAACGGCACGCACGACGGGTCCGGCTTCCTCTTCATTATCGCCGTACAGTTCGCGCAGTTGGGTCGTTGACGCGCCCGAGAACAGCGCGGGCCATAAATCAATCGCGCGTTCTAGACCGGGCGGCCTCTCGTCCACGACGACGAGTCCCGCGTCCGCGAGCGCGCGCATCGCCGCCTCGATGGCGCTATGCGTCTCGACGCTAACCGGCGTGCTCTCGTCCACGAACTGCGCGACTTGCAGGCCGCGCACATCCAAGGCCGCGTTGCTTCGCATGCTCTCGCGGTGCGCGCCCGTCCCTGTCAGGACGCTCAAGAATAAAGAGAGGTCTTCGACGTATCTAGCCATCGGCCCGACGACCGCCCCGAGCGCGAACGCGCCCGTCGCGGGCGGGAAATGTCCATCGGAGGGCACGCGCCCAATCGTCGGCTTCAAACCGGCGACGCCGCAGAAGTGCGCGGGCACGCGGATTGAGCCCGACAAATCGCTGCCCAGCCCCGCCGCCGAAAGGCACGCACTCACGCACGCGGCCTCGCCCCCGCTCGACCCGCCCGAAGTTAAACTCAGGTCGTGCGGGTTATTCGTCCGGCCGAAGAGAGGGTTGACGCATTCGTAAGGAATCGCCATCTCCGGCACGTTCGTCTTGCCCAGGATGATCGCCCCCGCGGCCCGCAGCCGCCGGATGACGGTCGCACCCTTTTCCGGCACAAATCCCGCGCGGAGCCTCGTGCCGCTCGTTGTCCTCAACCCTACCGTCTCGATTGTGTCTTTGACAGTCACGGGAACGCCGTGCAGCGGCCCTAGCTCACGCCCGCCCATGACGGCCGCCTGGGCCTCCCACGCACAATCGAGCGCCCACTCATTGATCGTCACCACGGCGTTCAACTCCGGGTTCACACGCTCAATTTGCCGCAGGTAAGCCGCGACCACCTCCTCAGGCGAAACTTCCCGCCGCCGTATCAACGCGGCGAGCCTTGCGGCAGACATGCAGGTCAATTCATTCATAAACAAAAAGTGATAAGTAATCAGTTAAAACCCGCTTTCTTTTACTTATCACTTATCACTTATCACTTATCACTTATTACTTATTACTTATCACTTTCTTTTAACAGTTCGATAAATTTTCGCGCGGCGATGCCGAGCGTGCGGTCCGCGCGGTAGATGATGCCGACGGTGCGCGCCCATTCGGGTTCGGCCAGTTGGAGGACGGCGAGCTGGCCGCTCTTCTGCTCGTCCACAATGCTCGGGCGCGGGACTATGGCGAGGCCGAAGCCGACCTCGACGGCGCGCTTGATGGTCTCTATGTTGTCAAACTCTGCGACGCGGCGGACCGAGACGTTGTGCGCCCGGAAAATCTTGTCGGTCGCGCGCCGCGTGGGGATGTCTCGCTCGAAGAGCACGAAGTCTTGCCCGTTGAGTTCCGCCGCTTTGACCTTCTTGCGCGAGGCGAGCGGGTGCGCGGGCGGGCAGATGAGCACCAACCTGTCTCCCGGCAGGGGCACGACCGTCAGCCCGCGACGCTTCTCCGGATAGGCAACGAGCCCCAACTCAATCGAGCCGCTCAACACGTCGCGCACGATGCGCGTCGTGCGGCTGTATTCGAGGTCAATCCGCGCCTCCGGGTAGAGCGCCATGAAGCGCCTCACGACGGGCGGCAGCTCGTGCAGGCCGATGCTATAGACGGTGGCGACGTGGACCGTGCCGCTGACCACCGCGTCGAGCGCACGCATACGCTCCTGCAAGCCCTGGTAGGCCGCAAGCACGTTGCGGCTC
>DATFCB010000381.1:0-7348 GCA_035253525.1 Pyrinomonadaceae bacterium
CGCTCAGAAAAGCCTGGCTCTGTCTTCCAATCTCTACTGCTTGCCGGACGCCCTCTTCAGCTCTTCGAGATTGCGCTTGAGCGATTCGAGTTTTTGGCCCGCTTCGCCGAACTTGCCCTCGGACATGAGGCGCTGGTAGTCGGCGAGGTCCGCGGCGGCGCGGTCTATGAGCTGTTGCGTGCCGGCCGTAATTGGGCCGGTTTGCTGCTGCCCTGTCTGTTGGCCCTCGGGCGGTTTTTGCTGTTGCTGCCCGGTCTGGTCCGGGGGCTTCTGCTGTTGCTGCCCGTCCGCACGGGGCTGCTCGCCGAAGAGTTTGGTCATGGCCTCCTGGAAGTTTGAGCCGAAGACCAGGCGCTCCTGCGTGGCGAGCACGACGAGGCGCAGCTCGGGCATGGGACTCTGAGCGGCTTGCAGGTAGATAGGCTCGACGTAGAGCAGCGAGCGGCCCATAGGGATGACGAGCAGGTTGCCGCGCCGGACGCGTGAGCCTTGCTGGTTCCAGAGCGAGAACTGGCCCGAAAGCTGCGGGTCCTGATCTATCCGCGCCTCGATTTGCAACGGCCCGTCAACGAGCCTGGAGCGTGGAAAGTTGTAGGCCAGCAAAGAGCCGTAGGCCGCGCCGTCCGAGCGGCCCGCCATCCAGCCGATCATGTTGTTGCGGTTGGCGGGCGTGAACGGGATGATCTCCACGAACTCGTTCCGCATCTCCTCGCCGGGCAGTTGCATCAGCACGAAGTAGGGCTCAAGCGCCGCCGGATTCTGGTTGTCCTTGTTCGGGCTGGACTGCCGCGCCATGCTCCATACGTCCTCGCGCTGGAAGAAGACGCTCGGGTTCGTCGTGTGGTAAAGACCGAAGACTTCGCCCTGCGTCTGAATCAGCGTCTCCGGGTAGCGGACGTGCGCGCGCAGGTCCGCAGGCATCTGGTCCGCGTTCTTGAAGAGCGCGGGGAAGACCGCGCGGTAGGCGTTGACCAGGGGGTCTTCCGGGTCGAAGACGTAGAAGTCCACAGAGCCGTTGTAGGCGTCAACCGTCACCTTGACGCTGTTGCGCATGTAGTTGACGGTCTTGCTGCCGGCCGTGTAGTGGCGCGAGTAAGGGTAGGTTTCCGACTCCGTAAAAGCGTCCACCATCCAGAAGAGCCGCCCGTCGTCCGTGACGACGATGTAGGGGTCGTCGTCGTAAACGAAGTAAGGCGCGAGCGCGTTAATCCGCTCCTTGATGTTGCGGCGCATCAGGACGCGGCTCTCGGGCGTGATGGCGTCGGAGAAAGGCAGCTTCGAGAGATCGCCCAAAGCCCAGGCCAGGAGCGTGCGGCGGAAGAAGCCGCCCAGGGGGATGCCGCCCGTCCCTTCATAAACGTTCGAGGTGCTCGACTCGCCCTGCGGGTAGTTGAACTCCTGCTGGTTCGTCTTGACGTAAACGTCCGTGTTGGTCTTGAGCCCGAAGTAGATTTCGGGGCGCGTGAGCTTGATCTCTTCGGTCGCGGCTGATTCGACCGGCATATTCTTGAGGAGGAAATCCGGCAGCCCTTCCCGCGTGAACCCGTTGGCCGTGTTCATCGTCACGCCGTAGCCGTGCGTATAGATTAGCTTCTCGTTGATCCACGTGCGCGACTGCTCGGGGAGCTTCGACACGTCAAGCTCGCGCGTGGCGAGCATCATCTGCCGGGTCTGCCCGCCGAGTTTGTAACGGTCAACGTCAACGTCGTCGAAGGTGTAATAAGTGCGAATCTCCTGAATCTGCTTGAGCGTGTCGAGCAGGGCGTTCCAGTCCCAGAGGCGTATGTTGTCGAGCGTGGTGCGGTTGTTCTCCACATCGAGGCTGGCAATCGAAGGTTCCGCCTCGAAGTCGCGCATCTCTATGCGGTCGAGGCCAAAGCCCTTGCGCGTCCAGTTGATGTTGTGCTCGATGTAGGGCGACTCGCGGCCCAACTCGTTCGGCTTGACGACGAAGCTCTGCACGTAGGCCGGAATCAGCATCCCCGCGACGATGAAGGTCACGACGGGCAGCGCGATGCCCGCGACGATGAAGCGCAGCTTCCGCTTGGTCAAGGCGTTCGCAACGACGATGGCCGCCGCGATGATGAGCATGATGGCGACGATTGAGAGGCCCGGCAGATAATAGTTGGCCTCCGTGTAGGTGACGCCCGAGAACGATTGATGGTCTTGCCAGAGGTAGGGGTAGCGCGAGAGGTAGACGCGCCAGGCCAGGAGCAAGAGAAAGCCCGCGAGCGCGAAAGAGACGGCGGCGTAGGCGGTCGCACGCGCGGCGTCTGATGCCGCCTTGGTCTTCTGCTTCTGCGTTGCCGAGAGGATACTGAAGAGCGCCGTCACGACCAGGATAATGAGCGAGAGCATAATCAGCCAGCGGCTCAGCATCTGGTGTACGGGCAGCGAGAAGAGGTAGAAGCTCAAGGGCTTTCCGAAAATCGGGTCCGGCGTCGGGACCGAAGGCTGGTTCAGATAGAGCGCGAACTCGCGCCAGCCGTCCTTCATCCCCAGGCCGATGACCAGCCCTATGATTACGGAGAGCGCCCACGCCACGGGCCGAAAGAATTTTGACGGGTTGACCGTCACGCTCTGATTGTTGACGACGACGGTGCGGCGGTCGAGCGCGGTCGCGGCGAACGTTCGTTCTATCAGCCAGAAGGCCGCGCGCAGGATGGCGGCGGTCACGACGGCGAAGATGAGAAACGTGAGCAGCTTGGTGCGAAAGATGTACCAGTAGACGCTGGAGTAGCCGAGCGAGTCGAACCAGAGCGCGGAGATGTAGACGTTGACGAAGCGGAAGAGGATGAAGATGAGCAGAAGCGCGGCCCCTATGATCCAGACCAGCTTGCGGCTGCGCTTGGGCTTATCGGGCTCTATGTCTATGACCTTGCTGTCGTCCGCGTCTATGTCAAAGGGAGTGCTCATGGCGCACAGCATACGCCGAACCGCGCGCAACACTCAAGAGCGTTTGCATTCCGCAAGGGAGGGAAGGCAGAATCAGGTTGCCGACGATTGCCGAGCCTATGACGAAAAAATTCACCGCCGCAGAGGAAACAAAACAGAATACTCGAAAGAATGGGCGCGATTCTTTCTTAGCGCCTTTGCGCCTTTGCGTGAAACAGTTTTTCTCACGCAAAGACGCAAAGGCGCAACGAGTTGAATTGCGCTCTTCCACCTTCTTCACTCTTCTTCTGCTCTTAACAACGTGCGGCGCGCTGCTCTCCTGCGCGCGCGCGCCTGAGCCGCGCAAGCCTTTTGCCTCCGTCCGCACACTGGCGGGAGCGCGCCACGACTCCGCGCTGCTCGGCGACCCGTTCGGAGTCGCTGTTGCCGCGGACGCCACCGTCTACGTCGCGGACGGCGGAGTGAATCACGTCTGGCGAATCGCGCCGGACGGCACGGTCGTAAACGTCGCAGACAATCTCAACACGCCTTCTGCGATTGCGCTCGCGCCCGACGGCACGCTCGTCGTCGCAGACACAGGCTCGCACACAATCAAGCGCATAGAGCCCGCGAGCGGCCAGGTCAAACTCGTCGCCGGCACAGAAAACAGCGCGGGGTTCGCAGACGGGAACGGCGCGGAGGCAAAGTTCAACGGCCCCGTCGGCGTGGCCGTCGGCACAGACGGGACCATCTTCGTCGCGGACACCTACAACGACCGCGTCCGCGCGATTGACACTGAGGGGCGCGTGCGAACTCTCGCGGGCGGAGGCGAGCCGGGATACAAGGATGCTGCGTCGGGCGCGGACGCGCGCTTCGACACGCCGTGCGGCATCGCCCTGGACCTTGACGGCACGCTCGTCGTCGCAGACACCGGCAATCATCGCCTGCGCCGCGTCACACTCGAAGGCGCTGTGACCACCATCGCGGGGACGGGCGAGCCTGGGGTCGTGGACGGAAAACCGGAAGCCGCCTTATTCAACGAGCCGACGGGCGTCGCAATTGACGGGGACGGGATCGTTTACGTGACGGACGCTGGCGGGGCCGCCGTGCGCGTCTTCTACAGGGGCTTCTGGCCGGAAGTCCACACGCTCGCGGGCGCTCATTACCCCGGCCTCGCGGACGGGGCGCTCGACGGCGCGCGCCTGAGTCGTCCCGCTGGCCTGGCCGTCTCGCCTGACGGCACGCTCGTCGTGGCGGACTCGGGCAACAAACTGGTCCGCGCGATTAACAGGGAAGGCGGCACGCGCGGCGCGGAGTTGACGCGCGAAGAGATTGACGCGCTGCGCCCGAAGGCCGCGGAGTTTCGCAGGCAAGGGCCGCCGCGCTGGCCCTACGACCCGCCGGAAAGAACGCGCGAGATAGCCGCCACCTTCGGCGAGATTCGCGGCGAGGTGGGCAACGGGGAAGACGCCTGGTTCCATAACGGACTGGACATTCCGGGCGCGTACGGCGAGACGGCGCGGCTCGTGCGCGCGGAAAAAATGTTGCGCCCGCTCTCGGTCGCGGGCGTCGGCGGCCCGCGCGAGAACATACGCTTCCCCTCGCTCGGCTACGTTCACCTACGCGTCGGGCGCACGCAGGACGACCGCGCCTTCACGGACGAACGCTTCGTGCTGCGGCTCGACGACGAAGGAAAGGTCAGGGGCGTGCGCGTGCGCCGCGGCGCGCGCTTTCAGGCAGGCGAGGCGGTCGGCACGCTCAACAATCAAAACCACGTTCACCTGATAGCCGGGCCGGTCGGCGCGGAGTTTAACGCGCTGGCCGCGCTCGAACTGCCCGGCGTCGAAGACACCGTCGAGCCCATCATAGAAAAGGACGGCGTGCGCCTCTTCGACCGGGAGGGAAGAGAACTCGCCGTCCCGTCCGCGGATGAGAAGAGCGCGCTCGTCTCTGTGCGCGGGGACGTGCGCATAGTCGTGCGCGCCTACGACCAGATGGACGGCAACGCCGCGCGCCGCCGCCTGGGTCTGTACCGCCTCGGCTATCAGGTGCTCAAACACGACGCCAGCCCCGCGCCCGGTTTCAATGAGCCACGCATGACCATCTCGTTCGAAAACTTGCCCGACGACGTGAGGGCCGCGCCCGTCGCTTACGCGGAAGGGAGCAAGTCCGGCGCGACGGGCGAGACCATCTTCTCTTACATCGTCACCAACACTGTGCGCGACCGCGCGGCTGAGGAGGACTACTGGCACACGGCCGAACTGCCGGAGGGCGGCTACATCTTGCTCGTCTTCGCCGAAGACTTCTTCGGCAACCGCGCGACGCGCCTCGTGCCCGTGCGCGTCGTCGGCTCGAAGTAGGCGACCGGCTTTACAGGTTTTTCAAAACTCGCGGGAAGCGTTATATTAGTCGTCGCAAAACGTCCCTTTAATCTGCGTTCCCTACCGCAAAAATTTTTAAGCGTCTTCGAGGAGATTAAGCCCGTGAACATTCGTAGCACACATCGCCAACTGATAGCCGTCGTCGCCCTCTTCTCTCTCGTCGCCGCCGGGACGTTCACGTCCACGGCGACCCCTGGGGGTGAGAACGAGAAAGCGTCCACGGTGATACGGGTCGCGCCGCCCGCGCCCGTCTTCGACCAGACCGCGCGCCTCAACGAGTTGGCCTCGCGCCGCCAGCGCGTCGCCGAGAAGGTCGGCGCGAACGGCATCATGGTCCTCTTGAGCACGGAGCCGCGCGTCTACACGAACGACGTGGACTACCATTACAGGCAGGAGAACAACCTCTTCTACCTGACGAACCTGAACCAGAAGGGCGCGACGCTCGTCCTGATGCCCGGCAACCCGCAGTTGCGCGAAGTCCTCTTCCTGCCGCGCCGCGACCCCGCCGCCGAGACCTGGACCGGCCACATGTATTCTCCCGAAGAGGCGCAACAGCTCTCGGGCATACGCGAGATTTGGGAGGCCAAAGAGTTCGAGCCGTTCATGCGCTCGCTCAGACTGCGCCAGGCTTACCGCCCGAAGGACGACGCGCTCTTGATGACCGCCACAGCAACAACGGTGCAGCCCGTCGTCCCGCCTGTCCCACAGACTTCGCAGATGACGGCGGGCGGGACACCCGTGCAGCCTACGGCCGCACCCGGCGCGGCCCGCACGAACGTCACGACGACGAACACACCGGCGACGACGCAGCCCGTGGCACAGCCCGTCTCCGCGACGGCCGGGGCGACAGCCTCCACGGCTTCGACCGCGGCCCCGACCGGCTACGAGACGCTGTTCGCGGCGATGGGCAGGGACGAGGCTTCGCTCTATCTCCTGCTGCCGCGCGAGGACGACAGCCGCGAGTTCAAGCCGGAACAGAGTTTCGCGACGCAGTGGGCCAAATCCGCGAGCGGGCTGAACGTCCGCAATGCCGCGCCCATCTTCACGCAGTTGCGGCTGAGAAAGTCGCCGATGGAGTTGAAGCTCTTGCAGCACGCCATAGACATCACGACCGAAGCCATCGGGCGCTCGATGGCTGTCGCCGGCCGCTCGCAGTGGGAGTACGAGGTGGAAGCCGAAGTCCTCTACACCTTCAAGCGGCGCAACGCTGACCACTGGGGCTACCCCTCAATCGTCGGCTGCGGGCCGAACGCGACCACGCTCCACTACGTAGAGTCGCAGGGCCAGATCAAGCCGACCGACCTGCTCCTGATGGACGTGGGCGCGGAGTACGGCCACTACACGGCGGACGTGACGCGCACCTTCCCCGTCGGCGGCAAGTTCACCAAAGAGCAGGCCGAGGTTTATCAGATCGTCTACGACGCGCAGGAGGCCACGGCGCGCGCCACGCGCCCCGGCGCTATCTTCCCTAACGATGTGCACAACGCCTCGGTCGAGAAGGTCAAGGACGGCCTCGTCAAGCTCGGGTTGATTACGGGCCGCGACGACACGTTCATTCTCAATAAGAATTTGCCGCCGCAGCCGCAGTACCGCCTGTGGTTCATGCACGGGACTTCGCACTGGCTGGGGATGAACGTACACGACGTGGGCGGGCGCGGCGTAGCACTTGAGCCGGGCATGACGTTTACGAACGAGCCGGGCATCTACATACGCGAGGACGCGCTCGACGTGCTGCCCAAGACGCCCGAGAACGAGAAGATGATCGCGGCCATACGCTCCGCCTTCGACAAGTACAAGAACATAGGCGTCCGCATCGAAGACGACATGCTCGTCACCGCGAACGGCGCGGAGTGGATGACGAAAGCGCTCCCGCGCTCCATCAGTGACATCGAAGCCTTCATGGCCCGCGCCCCGAAAGACCTGCGCGCGAGCGCCCTCGAAACGTTGCGGGAAGAGAGAAAGGCCGTCCCATTCATGGCTGTCGCGATGAACGCCCGAAGGTCACAGTTCGTCGGGCGGCACGCGCATTAAAGCGCAAGCTCAAAGCTTGAGGGCGCAGGCAGAGATGCCTGCGCCCTCAAGCTTCACGGGGC
>DATFCB010000382.1:0-3841 GCA_035253525.1 Pyrinomonadaceae bacterium
GCGCGAGGCGCTCAGTCGTGTCATACGTCGCGAGACGCCGCTTTTGATGACGGCCCACCGCGCGCAGGACATCCTGTCCGCACTGCGCCTGGCGCGTGAGTTCAATATCAGAATCGTGCTCGACGGCGCGTCCGAGGCTTACTTAGTGACGGACGAGATTAAGAGCGCGGGTGTGCCCGTCATCGTTCACCCGACGATGTACAGGGCGACGGGCGAGACGGAGAACTTGAGCATGGAAACGCCCGCGACGCTTCTGCGTGCGGGTCTGTCGGTCGCGCTACAGTCCGGCTTTGAAAGCTACGTCCCGAAGACGCGCGTCGTGCTCTTCGAGGCCGCAGTCGCGGCGGCCAACGGCCTTGAGCCGCAGGAGGCTCTCTCGCTGATTACGATTGGCGCGGCGCGGCTGCTAGGGATAGAGAAGCGCGTCGGCTCGCTCGAAGTTGGCAAGGACGCGGACCTGGCGCTCTTCGACGGCGACCCCTTCGAATACACGACGCGCGTCCGCACCGTCATCATCAACGGCCAGGTCGTGAGCGAAGAACCAAGGTGAAGGGATGAGGGATGAGGGATGAAGAAGAGAAAGAGTTCTTACTTCATCCCTCATCCCTCATCCCTCATCCCTTCCTCATCCCTTCCTCATCCCTTTTCACATTTGGCACACTTGCAATGCTTGATGTGCTCGTCCAGATACTCCTTGCCGTAGTTGATGGTGATCTCTTCGCCGGGCTTGATCGTCCGCAGGGACCAAATCCAGATGCGGCGGCCAGTGGTGTAGCCTTTGGCGTTCGGCCGGCACGAGTGGTTGATGTAGCGCGCCGTATTGCTGCGGGCGCTGCCGTCAATGGCGTGCTCCTCGTCCAGCTCGAAAAGGTACTTCCCGCCCCTGCGGTTCGCCTCCTCGGAGGTGATGATGGGGCCGACGTACTCTATGATCTTCTTCCCGGCCGGGATGGCCTGCTGCGTGAACAGCCCCAGCCCCGTGTTGGTGCGCTTAATGATTAGGTTCTGATTCCCCTTGTTCATGGCTGCCATCCTAACAAATCTTTGACGTAAATTTAGTCACGAGTGTGTCAACTCTCTGTTGGCCGCGCTGACTGTTTGCCGCTCGTGCGCCGCGCGAGCCACAGGACGACTGCCGCCAGCAAGAGGTGCAGCAAGATGATGAAGCCGTCGGACAGCACGTTGAACCAGAAGCCGAAGCGCAGAGGGTCCGGTCGCCAGAGCCAGTCGTAGACGGCCCCGATTGACAAGACGGCCGCCAGGTCAAGGAGCGCTACGGTCGTGAACAAAGCGAGTGCGTACTGCGGCCACCGGCCTGCGAAGCGCGGCCGAAGCATCAGGGCGTTGAGGTAAACGGCCAGGGCTGAGGCGGAGACGAGAATCACTGTGGCACAAACGGCGATTGTCCAGGTCGGGTGAAATTGGCGCGTCGCCACGAGCCACAGCGCGAACACGCACAGCCACGCAAACGCATGCAGGATGACACGGCGGAAGGTCATAGAATTTAGAAGTTGTCAGGCGGGAGGAAGCCCGTTCATTCTCCGCCGCGCTCTCACTCGTAGGCGAACCACCAGCCGTGATCCACTATGCGGCCGCCTTCGCTGATGAAGAAGAGGAAATCGTGCCCGCCTCTCCAATGGTAGATTAAATAGACGCGTCCGGGCTTTTCCCGCACCTTGCGCCCGGCCTTCCTCCGCTCCCTGTGATAGATGTCCAGGAATTGGCCCATCTGCCTGCCGTTCCTGACGGCGTCCGGCTCGCCCAGGCAGCCGACGACAATTCGCCTCGTGTACGGCGGGCGGCCCAGGCGCTCGCCCAGGGAGTAGAGGACTTTGTGAAACTCGCCGCCGTCCGCTTGCAAATCGTGATCGAACGTGCCCTGCGGCAACTGCCTGTATCTCTCGCGCAATTCCCTGTACTGACTTGCGAGCGTAGAGACATTCTTGTCCAGTCCTTGACACCTCTTCCCGGAATCATCAGCCCGCGCGATTGAGACGGCGGCGACGACAAGCAGGATGGCGGCGAAAAACTTCATGGCCCGTCCTCTAACAAAACCGGAATAACTGTAGGGGCAGGGACACGTCCGCTGCCAGCGTGTTGCGAAACGAAGCGGGCAGAGGACGTGTCCCTCTGCCCCTACAAAATTCGCGCCCGCGACCGGTTTCGTCGGGCGCTTTAAGTTAGATACCTGTCGCGGAGTACGCTTCGGTGGTGCAGCTCGTGCCCCGCGATGATGTGTGCCAGCGCGCGGACGCTGACCTCGCTCTCGTTGGCTAACCCTCGCCGCGCCCACGCCTCACCGTTCAGGTGCTTGAAGAGAAGGACGGTCGCCTGCCTGGCGCTTGCGAACTCCGCCGCGAGGTCTTCGAGCGTCCGGTCGTCGAACGAGCCGTTGCGGACGTAGTCGTCCTGCTCGTAGCCCGGCAGCGCCGTCTTGTCGTCGCGCGCGAAGCGCAGCGCCCTATAAGAGAAGATTCGCTCCGAGTCAATCAGGTGGCCGACCAATTCCTTGATGCTCCACTTGTCCGGCTCGTAGCGAAAGCCCGCGCGCTCCTCCGGTATCGAGCGCAGGAGCGCCAGCGTCTCGCCTATCTGATCGCCCAACACGGCGACGATGTCGCCGTCGGGGACGAGCGAAACGTATCTCCCGTATTCCGGCACGTATTCAGTCTCATCCGGCCTGGCCGTGGTCACGTCTCTCATCTCAAAATTCCTCTCCGGTTGAATAGTATTTTTACTCCGCGGGCGGCAATGCCGCGTCTGGACTCTCAATCCTCGGACTTCCGCCACGTCCCGCAAAGCTCGTCGTCGCAGTCGTGCGGGTAGTAAGCCTGCACGACCTTGTCCGCAGCCTCCTGCGCGTCCCTCAGCGTCCAGCGATAGAACTCCACCGGACGGCGATTCTCGCCCGGAGGCTCGCGTATGTGCACGAAGAACCGGTGCGTGTCCGAGTCCGCCATCGCCTTCACGCTCTCGCCCAGATGAAACCTGTGCCAGTTACTCATCTACACCTCCCAAGAGTTCTCCGGGCGGCGACACGCGCGAAAGCAGCACGGATGATAACTGCCCGCCCGGCATTTAACAATCAGGACGCCCGCGCGCCCTGTGTGACGTAACATATAAAGAGAGACGCCGCGAAGTTGTCGTGTCACAACTTCGCGGCGTCTCGAATTTTATCGCTGCCCGGTTAGTTCCCTTTGGCTGCCGGCAGCACGGGGGCCGGGTCCGGCAGGTACAGGAGCGGGCTGGTCGGCTCGCCGTTGATGCGCACTTCGTAGTGCAGATGCGGGCCGGTCGAGCGTCCCGTGGAGCCGACCAGGCCGAGATGCTGGCCCTTCTTGACGGGCTGGCCCTCTACGACATCTATCCGCGAGAGGTGGCCGTAACGCGTCTCGATGCCGTTGCCGTGGTCTATGTAGATGCCGTTGCCGTAGCCGCGCAACCGGCGGGCGATGACGACCACGCCGTCTGCCGTCGCGTTGATGGGCGTCCCCATCGGCGCGCTGATGTCCTGCCCTTTATGAAACTCGTACGACGAACCGCCGAAGGGGTTCTTGCGCGTGCCGACGCCGCTGCGCAAGGGACCGACCACGGGCCAGATGGAGGGAATAGTGGCGGAGGCCGCACCGGCTTTCGTCGTGAGCGCGACGCGCGACGGGGCCGTCGCGGGTCGTCGCGCAGCAGGCGGTCCCGCTCGACGAACAGCGGTGCCAGGTGCGTGTACGTGTGGTGCGGTGGTCCGACCGCCGGCGCGGCTCCGGCCGCCGAGCCGGCACTGCCGTCGGCCCGAGCATCGTCGATGCCGACCTCGACCACGGATACCGACATGGTCCACCCGCTC
>DATFCB010000383.1:0-4552 GCA_035253525.1 Pyrinomonadaceae bacterium
AGCATTTTGGTCTTGACTATCCGATCTTTCAGACCTTCATTGATCAGTTCGCAGAACTCTTAAACCAAATGAGAAGTTAACCGAATGAAAGATTCACTTGCTGAACATTATCTCGAAGACGCGCTGAAGAGTTTTCGTGACTACAAGAAGCTGGCCGAGGGAGCTTTCGAGCAGGTCACGGACGAGGAGTTCTTCCGCGCTCTCGACGAAGAGGCGAACAGCCTCGCCGTCATCGTCAGGCACATGAGCGGCAACATGCTCTCGCGCTGGACCGATTTTCTGACGACCGACGGCGAGAAGCCGGACAGGAATCGCGACATGGAGTTCGTCATCGCGCCCGAGACGACCCGCGCGGAGGTGATGGCGCGCTGGGAGAAGGGTTGGAGTTGCCTCTTCGATGCGCTCGAACCTTTACAGCCCGACGACCTCCTGAAGAAAGTCTTAATCCGCAATGAAGAGCACACGGTCGTGGAGGCCGTCAACCGGCAGTTGACGCACTACAGCTATCACATAGGGCAGCTCGTCTTCCTGGCGAAACATTTCAGGTCAACCGCCTGGAAGAGCCTGTCTGTCCCGCGCAATCGCTCGGCCGCGTTCAACTCCTACATGACCGAGAAGGCGCAAAGCGGCGAGCCGCGTGCGAGCCGCTTCGACGCGCCGCAGGAATTTATACGCGAATCTGAAACCGAGAACGGAAAGTAACCACAAAGACGCGGAGAGAAGAATAAGATTTGAAATAGGGAATTTGAGATTTCAGATTTGAAATCTGTAATCTCTCTCTCTGCCAATGTGGTCAGTTGGAAAGTCTGATTATGCTTGATCTTTTAGGAAACCTTGAGCGCACACATTCGTGCGGCGCGTTGCGCGCGGAGGATGTGGGGAAGACTGTGACTGTGATGGGCTGGGTCGCCAGACGGCGCGATTTTGGGCCGCTGACCTTCGTTGACCTGCGCGACCGCGATGGGCTGACGCAGGTCGTCTTCAACGAGGAGACCGCGCCGGAGGCGCACGCCAAGGCCAAAGAGGTGCGCGGCGAGTACGTCATTGCCGTCACGGGCGAGGTCGTCTTGCGGGCGGAGAATCAGCGCAACCCCAAGATTCCGACGGGCGACGTGGAGGTCAGCGCACGCGACATTCTAGTCCTCAACGACGCGCGCACGCCGCCTTTTCAAATCGAGCCGACCTCGCCGGATCAGCTTGCGAGCGAAGACCTGCGTCTGAAGTATCGTTATCTGGACCTGCGCCGCCCGCAGCTTCAGGCGAACATACGCCTGCGCCACAGGGTCGTGGCGGAGATTCGCCGCTACATGGACGAGCAGAAGTTCACGGAGATAGAGACGCCCATCCTGATTAAGTCAACGCCCGAGGGCGCGCGCGACTACGTCGTGCCCTCGCGCATACAGCCCGGCAAGTTCTACGCGCTGCCGCAGTCGCCGCAACTCTTCAAGCAACTCTGCATGATCGCCGGGTTGGATAAGTACTACCAGATCGCGCGCTGCTTCCGCGACGAAGACTTGAGGGCCGACCGCCAGCCGGAGTTCACGCAGTTGGACGTGGAGATGAGCTTTGCCACGACCGAGCAGGTTTACAGGTTGGTCGAAGGATTGTTCGCGCGAGTCTTCAAGCTGGCCGGGGCCGAATTGACTGTGCCATTTCCGCGCCTGACTTACGCCGAGGCCATGCGCCGCTACGGCTCGGACAAGCCGGACCTGCGGTTCGGGATGGAGCTTCAAGACTTGTCGGGCGCGCTTGAAGAAACGACGTTCGCGCCTTTCGCCGCGACGCTTTCCGGCGGCGGGGAGATTAAAGGGCTCGTCGTCACCGGCGGCGCGCACCTTTCCAGAAAAGTCCTGGACGAGTTGCAGGAGTTCGTCAAGCGTTACGGTGCGACGGCTCTCTCATGGATTAAGCTCGGTGACGAAATCTCTTCGTCGCTATTGAAAGCGCTCGGGCAGGAAACAATCGAGCGCATAGCCGAGGTCGCGGGCGCGTCGAAAACGGACGCCGTGCTCATCGTCGCGGGCAAGCCGAAAGTGGTGGCGGCGAGTCTCGGCGCTTTGAGAAACGAAGTGGCGCGGCGCGAAAAGCTGATTCCGGAAAATGTTTACGCGCCGCTCTGGGTGACGGAGTTTCCCATGTTCGAGTTCAACGAGACGGACGGGCGCTACTACGCCATGCACCACCCGTTCACCTCGCCGCTCGACGAAGACCTCCCGCTTCTGCGCCGCGCCGTCGAAGAGGGCGAAACTCACTTGCTCGGCCAACTACGCGCCAAGGCTTACGACACGGTGGTCAACGGGGTCGAGGCCGCAGGCGGCTCCATCCGTATACACCAGCGCGACGTGCAGGGGCTGGTCTTCAAGGCGCTGGGCCTGACGCCAGAGATGGCGCGCGAGCGCTTCGGCTTCTTCCTCGACGCGCTCGAATACGGCACGCCGCCGCACGGCGGCATCGCCGCCGGCATCGAGCGCACGCTGATGGCCCTGACCGGCATCGAGAACATACGCGACCTGATGGCCTTCCCCAAGACGGCCTCGGCCTCGGACCTGATGATTGACGCGCCCGGCGAAGTTGACCCGGCGCAGTTGGAAGAACTAAAACTCAAGATCGTGAAATAGAGTTTGAGAAATTTTTGAGGAGAAGATTGTGGACGAACTGCTGACGAAAGAGAATCTGGAATACCGCGCCACTGCCCGCGAGATTGCGGAAAAGTATGTGCGCCCGGTCGCGTACGAGTTGGACGAGAAGGCCGAGTATCCGTGGTCTGTCGTGCGCGCGTTGCAGGACGCGGGGCTGATGGGCGTGTGGATTCCGAAGGAGTACGGCGGGCGCGGCGGGGGCGTGACGAATTTGTGCATCGTCGTCGAAGAGTTGTCGAAGGCGTGCGGCGGCGTCGGCGTGACTTACGCCGTGAACGCGCTCGCGTCGTTCCCGATTCTCGTCGGCGGGACCGAGGAGCAGAAGCAGAAGTATCTGCCGGACGTGGCCCAGGGCAAGACCCTGATGGCCTTCGGACTCTCGGAGAAGGAGGCTGGCTCCGATGCCGGGAGTTTGAAGGCGCGCGCCGAGAAGCGCGACGACTTTTACGTCCTGAACGGCGACAAGAAGTGGAACACGAACGGCAACGCGGCGCAACTCTACACCATTTTCTGTTCCACGAACCCTGAGCGCGGCGGGCGCGGCGTCTCGGCGCTCCTGGTGGAGAAGGGGACCGAAGGGTTTGAAATCGGCAAGAAGGAAGACTTGATGGGCATCCGCTGCGTGCCCGTCCACGAGTTGCACTTCCGCGACTGCTACGTGCCGGCCGAGAATTTGCTCGGCGGCAAGGAGGGCCACGGCTTCAAGCACGCGATGATGACGTTAGACCTCGCGCGGCCCGGCGTGGCGGCGCAGGCCCTGGGATTGGCACAGGGCGCGCTCGACCTGGCGATTGATTACACGACCAAGCGCCAGCAGTTCGGCCAGTCGGTCGCCTCCTTCCAGGGCATACAGTGGATGCTCGCCGACATGGCTACGAAAGTCGAGGCCGCGCGGCAACTGGTCTACGCCTCTGCGCGAGCGATTGACGCGGGGGCGAAGAACGTCTCGAAGATCGCGGCGATGGGCAAGGTGTTTGCGACCGACGTGGCGATGTCGGTCACGACCGACGCCGTGCAACTCTTCGGCGGCTACGGCTACTGCAAGGACTACCCGATTGAGAAGTACATGCGCGACGCCAAGATCACGCAGATTTATGAAGGCACGAACCAGATTCAGCGCCTCGTGATTGGCCGCAGCCTGATTAAAGAGGCTGCCGCCGCGCAGCCACGAGTTGAAGCAGCGGAGGCATAGATTTCACGCAAAGGCGCAAAGACGCAAAGAAAGCACGCAAGGTCAAGAGGCATTCAACGTCTTTGCGGTCTTCTTTGCGCCTTTGCGTCTTGGCGTGAGGCTTCTCTCTTTCGGAGTAATACATGATTACTTTGCTGCGCGAGCACGTGGACGAGATGTTCGCGCACGCGCGCGAAGTGATTCCGGCTGAGTGCTGCGGGCTTGTCGGCGGAAACCGTAGGGAGGCGCGAGCCGTCTACCGCCTGCGCAACGTCGCGCGCGACCCGCTCGTGGGCTACGAGGCCGCGCCCGAAGAGTTGTTCGCCGCACAGCGCGACATGCGCGAGCGCGGCCAGGAACTCCTGGGCATTTATCACTCGCACCCGCGCGCCGCCGAACCCGTCCCCTCCGAGACAGATGTCCGTCTCGCCTACTATCCTACTGCCATTTACTTTATTATTGGCCTGGGCGCGCATCTCCCGACCCTGCGCGCGTTCCGCATCTCCGAGCGCGACGCGCGCTGGGAGCCTGTGGAGTACGCGGTCGCGGATTGACTGTTGGCGAGAACCTTGGCGGCTCCGATTTCGTAAACTATTTACGAAATGATGAAAGAGAAGAAGAAGAGCAAGTACGACACGAACCCCCTCGACGACGACTACGCGCGCCGCGCGGATGACGAGTGGGGCGCGACGCGCCGTGTGGAGCCCAAGCCGGAGGAGAAAGAGGTCTGGCCGGCGGAGGC
>DATFCB010000384.1:0-6751 GCA_035253525.1 Pyrinomonadaceae bacterium
GAAGCGCCGAATGCACCTTATAGAGTTGGTGCCCATATTTTTTTCCGCCTGTTGATAACTAATACAACCTCAGAAAAAGTTAGTTTCTCCGACGCCGACCTGTTTTACTATGACCGCCCCCTGTTACTGAGAGATGGAGAATTAATCCCATATCGGGACGACGTAGTAGAACTCTTAAAATCGAGAGAAGACTATCCTAATGAGCATAGTGTCAGAGGCCCTACTGTGCCTCCGCATAAAACACACACCGAAATTATCGAAATGAAACGGTGGTACGGCCCCCTTCAGCCCGGCCGTTATCTCCTGACTGTTAAGCGGCGTTTCATCTGGGGAGGCGAATGGCTCGAATCTCCGTCCATAACTTTCGAGGTAGTTCCCGAGTGAGATGAGACGAACACTGGCGGCTCATCTCCGGCAGGAATTGGTTTCAAGATGAAAGAGGTGCTGATATGAAGAAGGCGCTAAAGGGATGGTTGGTAGCGGCGTTATTCCTGCTCGCCCAGTCATCCATCAAAGCGCAAGACGACCCCCGCCCGTTTAACCCGCTGGCGGAAAGCGTCGAGAGCGCCATTAAGGAAGAGTTCCCGGACTGGAAGCGGGAATCAATCCCGCCGCTAAGTGTGGATAGGCTGAATCCCTTCAGCGACGAGATCATTATTGACCAGTGGTCATCGGCTGAGGCCACCGTCAGAGTAGCCATCCTATCGCACCCCACGAAAGAGGCCGCCAGGGAGGCGCTCAAACAATTCGTCGCCAACTTAAGAGCGGACAGGATTGTTTCGGACGCAGGTAATGAGGCTTACGTCTCGGTCACCGATAAGCAGGTTGCTTTCAGGAAAGGCATCTACACCGTCTACGTCAGCGGCGGCCAGCACGAGTTTTCAGAAAATGGCGAGCCGCTGGCCCCGACAGAGACTAAATACGTTAAGACGTTCGCGCAGATAGTCGCCAAAGCTCTGAAAGGCTCGGAGTGATGCCGTGCGGGGAAAGAAAGCTATGCCTTTCAGGCGGGCCTCGATGTTGCTGTCCTTAGTCCTCGCTGCCGCCTCTCCTGCCGTCTCCCAGCAGGATAAACTGAAGATTAATAAGCACGGGCAATTAGAAATCACCCCGGAAATGGCCGAAAAAGCAAGGCGGCGAGGGGAGAGGTTACGCGACCCGTCATTTATCAAACTGGAAATTGAGCCCATATCAAATTGCCAGGATGAAGAGGCGAAGAAAATAGCCGACTGCTACAAAGCCCACGGTAAGGTTGTGCTGAACCTGTTGATGACTAACACGTCGTCCGAATCTATTAAGTTCGCAATCGGTAGTCCTTACTGGCCGAATAGTCTGCAACTATTCAGGGACGGAGAATTGGTGCCTTACCGTAAGGACACGGCTGAGATAGCAGATAAGCCTCCGGTGGCCCTCTATAATAACTACTCGGTTGAATTGAAGCCGGGCAAAACACAGGTAGTAGGTGTTATCTCCCTAGCCGGGTGGTATGAACCTCTCGAACCGGGCCACTACCAGTTAGACATTAAACGCCGCTTTCTACTTGACGGAGGGTGGACGAATACGGCCTCGACCACATTCGAGGTCGAGCCCGAGTGAAGAGACTTTGCCGATTCGACCGGGGCGCTACAGTCGCCTGAGAGAGTGAGGTCGTTATGAAAAGATTGTGCATGTGGTTACTCGCCGCGGTGAGCTTCACGGCGACGCCCTCAGTCGTCAGCGCGCAGGAAGTAACCCCGCCGGAAGACCTCAGACCTTACAACGCGATTGCGGACGCCGTCGCCAAAGCCATCACGGCGGAACTGCCGGAGTGGAAACGCGCGTCGGTCCCCCCCGTGAGCCAGGACGGACCCTATTATTCCAGCCACGAAGTAATCATTGACCAGTGGTGGTCTGACGAAGGCAGAGTCAGAGTAGCCATCCTTTTTCATCCGTCGGAAGCTGACGCCAAAGATAAATTTGAGAAGTTCGTCGCCGACGATAAGGCTGGCGAGCATTTGCCGGACGGTGACGTGGAGGCGTATGCCTGGGGGCTGAACAAGTCCGTGGCCCTCAGGAGCGGCAGCTATACGATTTACATCGGTTCGGTTATCACGACCCTTTCGGACGAAGAACAGGCTTCCGGCAAGGCTTCCAAGGAAGAAGCCAAGCTCAGCAAAATGTTCGCGAAAATCGTGGCTAAGGCTTTGAAAGGCACTTAGCGATTTCCGACTTCGGAGAAGGATGAAAAGACCGCTCGCTCAGGCGGTCTTTTTGTTTATTCATCTACGGCGAAAGCAAATTCATCCTGACTGCCCGGCGATTGGTAAAACAGAAAATTTACACTCCAAGAAACGCGAGCGGATTAAGCCCCGCCTCGACGAGCGCCTGATAGCAGATGGCCGCGCCGAGACACGCGATGACGAGCGCGCTCGCGGGCGGCAGCCAGCGCAGGAAGCGGCCCGCCCGTTGGACGCGCCCCTTCATCAATCGCCCGGCGTAGACGAACGCTAACCCGACACACGTCAGCGTGCACGCCAGCCCGAAGCTGAACGCCACGACGAGGACCAGGCCGTAACCGACGCGATGCAGCGCGATGGCCGACAACATCACGACCAGCGCGGACGGGCACGGCAGCAACCCGCCCGAGATGCCGAGCGCGAGCAGGCTGCGCCACGTCACGCGCTCGCCATCAGCCCCCGGCGGCAGGTGCGTGTGCGCGTGTCCGTGCGTGTGATGGTGTTCGTGATGGTGACTGTGCTCGTGCTCGTGTTCATGCTCGTGCTGGTGGTCGTGGGCGTGATGAGCGTGATGATGAGTTGGAGCGTGCGCCGCAGGCACGAGCGCGACGCGCAGGCGGCGGATGAAGAGGCCCAGGCCGACGACTAAAACAATCGCGCCGGAGATGAACCCGAGCACGGGGAAGAGCCGTTCAGGCATCACGTATTGTGAAGCGAAGAGCGTCACCAGCCCGAGCGCGAAGACGCTGCTGGTGTGCGTGACGGTGACCGTCAGCCCCAGAAAAACTGCGTGGCGCGGCGTCCCGCGCGAGCCGATGAGATAAGCGCCGACGACCGCCTTGCCGTGGCCGGGCGAAAGGGCGTGGACGGCACCAAGCGCGGCGGCGACGAGCAGGCCCAGGAGCGCAACCATCGGCGTCAACTCCGGGACGACTATCAACTCACTGAAGCGATCACGCGCTTGCCGGAAGGGGCGGCCCTCGCGCGTGCGCAACGGGATGGAGCCCGCAGGGGCCAAGCCGCGCGTAAATGATAAACGGGCCGCGCGCTCGTCAAGCGGCGCAAGCAGCCTGTCCTCCGGGTAAGCGCGAAGCTCGTCGGTCAACCCATTAGCGTATGCGCTGCTATCGAAGATGCTGACGCCCGGAAGAGCGACGACGACGATCTCGCGCCATCCCGCACGGTCCCTGTGATTCGTGTTCTCGAACCGCAGCCGCCGCCCCGCCCCGCCCGTGGCCGCCGAAAACTCGCCCGCGTAATCACACTCGACGCGCAACGTCTGAAGGCCGCCCGCGCCCTGCGGCGTCTGAACGGCTTGCGCGATTGATTTCAACGGCACGCGCACTTCGTCAATGAGCAGGACGAGGCCGTCCGCGTACTGGGCCGCCGCGCGCCGAACGTAGGCATCGAGCGCCGCGGTCGAAGGCGGCCCGCTCATGCCTTCCCCGAGCGCCTGCATCTCCTGAAACGCGGGAATCTCGGCCATGTCCACCACGTAACGCACGCGCACCTGACCGTCTCCGACTTCGAGGCGAGCGAAATGGTTGATCGAGAAATTGCCGAGCGGATGCGCCCACGCCGCAAACGGCAGCGCGATGACAAAGAGCAAGACCGCGAGCGCCGTGCTTCCACGGCGTCTCTTCGTTTTTGCGGAAGAGCGGACGAACCACGAATTCACACGGAAGCAGATGAAGGCAACTAGGCTTTGCTTCGTCTGCTTTCGTGTGATTTCGTGGTTCGCGCTTTTCATCTTCTCTTATTCCGCGAGAGCTTTGCTGGCTATCGCGGCCTGTAAGGGATCGAACTGCGGATTGAGCTTGAGGGCGCGCTGAAGGTAATCGCGTGCGGCAACGTTGTCGCCAGCGGCGCGCGCAATCATTCCGGCGTGATAAAAGATGCGCGCGTCGCGCGTGCCGAGCCGGAGCACGTCCTTAATGACTGCCTGAGCCTCATCAATTTTACCGGCCTTGAGCGCCGTCCAGGCCAGGGCGTCCGCCCCGTAAATATCTCGCCGCGCCGCGTACTCTTTCTTCGCGCTCGCGTAAGCATCTTCGGTTTTCAACTCGTGGTCGGCATGAAAGAGCGCGAGCTGGCGATTGTAGAGCGTGCCGTTCAACTCGCTCAGGCGCGCAATCCGCTCGACCAGTTCATACTGAGCGGCCGCTTCCCGCTCGCGTCCCGCCAGCCTGTAAAGATCACCGAGCGCCGCAACATAAACCGGGTCGGGGAGACGCCGCACGGCGCGCTCCGTCTCTTCGATAGCGCCCGCCCGGTCGCCTTGCGCCGCACGCACGCGCCCGAGAGAGAAGCGCGCGCGATGATAATCGGGAAACGTCACCAGCGCGTCCCTGTAATGCTGCTCGGCTGTTTTGTAATCGCCGGTGGCGAACGCCGTCTCGCCGAGTTGCCAGCGGCACCAGGCGACCGTCTCGCGCGACACGGGCGTCATGTCGAGCGCGAGATTGAGCGCGAGACGGTAGCGGCGCGCGGCCTCTTCCGTTTCGCCGTACAACATGGCGAGGCGGGCGAGCCGCGTTTCCGTCGTGACGGTGCTGCCGCCGAATTGCCGCATGCGCTCGAAGGCAGCGGTTGCCCCGTCGTAATCCCCTAACTCAAGAAGCGCGTCGCCGAGCAACTGATAGCCGGAACTCTTGCGCGGTTGATACTCGATTAATTCTCGCGCGTGGTCGCGCGCCGCCTCGAAGTCGTGCGCGGCATACTCGGTCTGCGCGAGTGAGATGAGGCCGCCGAGGTTCTGGTCCGCGGGCAACACACTGAGCGAGGCGCGTGCGGCGCGCGAGGCCAGCTCCAGGTATTTCACGTCGCCCGTCTCACGATTGAGTTGCAGGTAATAGGCGGCGAGCTTGTTGTAGGCGACGAGGTCTTCGGGGTCGCGCCTGACACGGTCTTCGAGAAAGCGAATCGTAGCCAGCGTCACTTCCTCGTCGGAGGGAAGCGGCGCGGCGGGCGGAGGCGGCGGCGGCAGCGCGACTGCACGAGATTCGGTTGACGACGGCGAGCGCCCGCAACCGCTCAGTAAAAGAGCGAGGATGAGAAGCGCAGCGAAAAGACACGATGAACGAGGCGCGCGGAACGATGAACTGAACATCGCTTGTCTTTCATTCATCCCTCCGCCCTCATCCCTCATCCCTTACTTCATCCCTGCACTTAGTTTCGCGTGTTGTCGTCTATGACTCCCGGCGCGCGCGGCTGGTGGGCGACGCCGAAGAATGGGAACTGGCTGCGGTACGGAACGTCGTTACAGTTGGCGTTGTCGCTGAGCGGTTGACGATTGTTGACGAGGAACAGCTCCACATCAATCACGTCATCGCCGGGACGCCGCCCGTTCGGGAAGCCCGCCGTATCATTCGGAGTCCGGTCGCAGATGGCGTTGCTGCGAAAGCCGCCGCCTTGAAAGCCCGTGTTGGGAACGGTCGTGTCGAGCCGCAGGAAGTCGCCGTTGGTGATGGCTAGACTGGCGAGGATTTGAATGCTGGTGGCGTCCGTGCCGAGCGCCTGGAGTGTGGAGACGATGGAGGCGGCAAACTTGCCGCTGGCGTCGTCTATCGTCGTCGCGGCGTTCTGCTCGTTCTTGCGATTAAACGGAATCAGCGCGACGTTGACGGCGGGCGTCGCCATCCGGTCAATGTTGACCCAACGTCCGAAGCCGGTCGCGACGCCGCGCCCTGTGTGAATCTCGTTGGAGCGCCGCTGCGCCGCGAAATGCAAGCCGAGCTTGTTGCCCGCCAGATTGAAGAGAGACTTCGGCACGCTCAGCACGATGGCGAGCACGTTGTAGCCCGCGAAGCTGTCGCGCCCGCGCTGTAGAAACTGCGCGGCGTTGGGGTTGCCCGCGCGCTTGGCTGCGGCGAAACGGCCAAAGCCCGTGATGTCGAAATTGAACGGGTCGTCAACCAACAGGGCAGCGAAGGAGACGCCGGAGGGCGCATCCGTGGTGATGGTCGGAGATGGTCCGACCTCGTTGAGATTCGGCACGGTCGTCAGCGCCGTGAAGGTTCGATTATTCGCGAAGCCGGAGAAGTTGATCGTCGCTGTCTGCGCCTGCGTCGTAGCCTGATCCTTCGGCGAGAAGCGCACGTCAATGAATCCGTCGGGCTTCGGGTCGCCGGTCTTTTCAAGCTCGAAGCGGTAACGCACGTTCGGGTCGAAGATGCCGAAATTGACCGCCTCGTTCGGCACGATGAAGCCGTGAACCGTGACGGCGAGGATGACCTTGTTGTTGTCGTTCGGGTCGAGGAAGATAAAAACGTCGGCGATGTCCGCGCCCTGATCCTGTGCGACAAAGGGCGCGTCCCCGTGGTCCGCGGCGTCGAGCCTGGGAGCGGGCGTCAGCAGGATTGACACGACGATGGTCAGAGCGAGAGCGCCGAGGGCCATTCTTTTACTGCGTGAGCGAATCATAGCTTCCTTCTCCTTATCCAACGGCAGTGAAGGGATGAGGGATGAGGGTTGAGGGATGAATGAAAAGCTTTCCGTCTTTACTTCATCCCTCATCCCTCATCCCTCATCCCTTC
>DATFCB010000385.1:0-4222 GCA_035253525.1 Pyrinomonadaceae bacterium
GCGTGATAGCGATCATCATCACCATCATGGTGTTGGAGCTGAAGATTCCGCACGGCGCGGACTGGGAAGCGCTCCGCCCCATCGTCCCGGTGTTCCTCACCTACGTGATGAGTTTCGTCTACCTCGGAATCTACTGGAACAACCATCACCACATGCTCTACGTCACGGAGCACATCAACGGCAAGATTCTCTGGGCCAACATGCACCTGCTCTTCTGGCTCTCGCTGATTCCGTTCGTCACGGGCTGGATGGGAGAAAACCACTTCGCCGCCCTGCCGACGGCCGTCTACGGCGGCGTGCTGCTCGCCGCCGCCATCGCCTACTACATTCTTCAACAACTCATCATCGCGCAGCAGGGGCCGAACTCCAGACTCAAGGCTGCGGTCGGCCGTGACATCAAGGGCAAGATTTCACCTATAATTTACACCGTCGCGATAGCCCTGGCCTTCGTCAATCAATGGTTCTCCGACGCGCTCTACGTCCTGGTGGCGCTGATGTGGCTGATCCCGGACAAAAGGATTGAGGCGAAGCTGAACGATCCCGCGACGCATTAAGTAGACTCAAGGCGGAAGCCGCATTTTATAGCTACTTGCGGTTGAGTGTGACGCACAGGAAGTCTCACGCCAAGACGCAAAGGCGCGAAGAAAACAATTAAGCTTTTCTTCGCGCCTTTGCGTCTTGGCGTGAGATGTTTTCTTCTTTGCCGCCACCCGCAACGGCGTTGCGACGGGGCGCAACGCCGTTGCCGACTGCCGCAACAACGTTGTTGCACCCCGCTACGCTCTACCCGTTAAGAACAAACCCTCGTCATCTCTTGCTTTTTATCCGGCTGATTTCGACGAAGACGGTGCGCGTCGTCGCGGGCTTAACTTTTTGGTCGTCGCCGCAACTTCCGCAGCCCGTCTCGCATGGGGCCGAAACACCTTTCGACGCGCGGAACGCGCGGAGGCGTGACCACGCGCGCCGCCCCGTGTAGACGAGGGCGGCGAGGACTATCAGCGCGGCGGCGATTGTCTGCCAGTCGAAGGTCATCTCTTAAGTGAAGCCGAGCAGCCGCCCGCCCTGGTACGTGATGAAGGAAGCCAGGTAGGCGAGCGCGGTCATGTAAGCGATCATGAACAGCGGCCAACGCCACGAGTTCGTCTCGCGCCGGACGATGGCGACCGTGGACATGCACTGTATCGCCAGCACGAAGAAGACCATCATCGAGAGCGCGACAAGCGGCGTCCAGGCAGGCGTTCCGTCCGGCCGCTTCGCCTCGCGCACCGCGCTGACGAGCGAATCGGAGCCCTCGTCTTCTGAGTCGCCGACGTTGTAGATGATGCTCAGAGTCGAGACCAAGGTTTCGCGTGCGGCGAACGACGAGATGAGTGCGACTCCCATCTTCCAGTCGAAGCCGAGCGGCTTGATGACCGGCTCTATCACGTGGCCCGCGCGCCCCGCGTAACTCTGCCGCAACTGCTCGCCGTGGTAATCAACCTCGTTCCCCACCTCAGCCGTCGCGGCCTGGCTCGGCTTCTCCATGCGCGGGAAAGTCGCCAGCGCCCAGAGGATGATTGAGATCGCGAGGATGACCGTCCCGGCGCGCTTCAGGAAGAGCCAGGCGCGCGAGAGCATCATCTGCAAGATCGTCAAAGGATTCGGCACGCGGTAGGGCGGCAGCTCCAGGACGAGCGGCGGCGTGGGGGCTTTCAGGATAGTTCGCTTCAAGACCCACGCGACGCCGATGGCGACGAGGATGCCGAGCACGTACATCGCCATGATCATGAGCGCGCCGATGGAGACGAAGCCGAAGAGTTTTTGGGTCGAGAAGAAGGCCGCGATCATCAGCGTGTAGACAGGGAGCCGCGCCGAGCAGCTCATGAACGGCGCGATCATAATCGTCGCCAGGCGGTCCTTCGGGTTCTCTATCGTGCGCGTCGCCATGATGCCCGGAATCGCGCAGGCGAACGAACTCAGAAGCGGCATGAAAGCCTTGCCGTGCAGGCCGACGCCGCGCATCAGGCGGTCCATCAGGAAGGCCGCGCGCGCCATGTAGCCTGTGTCTTCGAGAACGGCGATGAAGAAGAAGAGCAGCAGAATCTGCGGCAGGAAGACGACGACTCCGCCGACCCCCGCAATGACGCCGTCAACGAGCAGGTCTCTGAGCAATCCTTCCGGCAGAAGGTCGCCGACAAAGTCGCCCAGGCGGCCGAACCCGTTGTCAATCAAATCCATCGGGAGCGCGGCCCACGAAAAGATCGTCTGGAAGACGACGAGCATGATGGCGACCAAAATCACCGGGCCAAAAAACTTGTGCGTCAGCGCGCGGTCAATCCGCTCGGCCGTCGTCGGCGTGTGCGCCGCGCCGGAGCCGCCGCCACTGCGGACGGCGCGCGCGGCGACCTGCTCGATCCAGTCGTAGCGCGCGAGCAAGGGTTCCTGCCACCAGGTCGGGTTCGATTCGGAAAGGCGCGCGCGCGCCGCGCGCACGAGCAATTGGCGCGACTCGTCTTCGGGCAGCTCCTCCGCGTAAAGGTCGCGCAGCGCCGAGTGGCGGTCAACGGAGTTTCCGTTGTTCCCCATGAGGGCGGCCAGTTCCTGCTCCGCCTCTGCGGAGAGACGCCAGCCCGCACCGGCCGCGCTCTTTCCCGACGCCCTCAGGACCGCCTCGGCCAGCGCCGCGATGCCCAGACGCTGCGTGACCACGACTGGCACAATCTCGACGCCGAGGGCGGAGGCGAGTTGGCTCGTGTCAATTTCGAGGTTGCGCTTTTGTGCCAGGTCGAACATCGTCAGCGCGACGACGAGGGGGCGGCCGTATTCCAGGAGTTGCGTGACGAGGTAAAGGTTTCGTTCGAGGTTGGTAGCGTCAACGACACAGACGATCACGTCCGGCGCTGGCAGATTCTGTATCCGGCCCGTAATCACATCGCGCGCGATCTGCTCGTCAATCGAGGCTGCGTCCAGGCTGTAGAGGCCGGGTAGGTCAATCAGCCGCGCCGCGGGTGAGCCAGGCGCGAGCGTCCACGCGCCTTCCTTGCGCTCGACGGTCACGCCCGGATAGTTAGCCACCTTCTGCCGCAGTCCCGTCAGCGCGTTGAAAAGCGTGGTCTTGCCCGCGTTCGGGTTGCCCGCCAAAGCGACCGTCAGCGGACGCGGCGACGAAGGCACAGCCGCACCGTTGCCGGTCTCGGCGGCGAGGGAAGGGGATTCGAGAATAGAACTCATAAGAACAGTGATAAGTGATAAGTGATGAGTGATAAGTTTAAAGACGTGAATCGTAAATGGTAAATCGTGAATCGTAAAAGAAAGAATCGTTCGTCTATTTACGATTCACGATTCACGATTTACGCCTCTTACTTATCACTCATCACTCATCACTTATCACTACTGTAATGCTTTGCGCTTCGGCGCGTCTGAGGGCCAGGTGGTAGCCGCGCACGCGGATTTCTATGGGGTCGCCGAGCGGGGCGGCCTTGATGACGCGGACGGGAGCGCCGGGCACAACGCCCATCTCCATCAGACGACGCGCCACCGCGCCGGAGCCCTGGACGGCGATGACGCGCGCGCGCGCGCCGATCCTGAGCGTCGCCAGCGACAACTCGCCCGCCATCTCAATCTGCGAATCTGGTGTGCGCATCGAAAGCATCGGTTCACCCGCCCAGGACATTTTGGGGCCTTGTTGGCGGACTTCTTCCGTCAACGAGACAGTATAGGCTAATTGAAAATAGATTTCAATTTCAGCTTGCCCAAGGCTTTAGACTTTGAGAGGGCTTGAAGGGCGCATCTACTGGCGCGTGACGGGGATGATGGCGAGGTCTGCGCGCACCTGACCGAGTTGAGTGGTGGCCGTGACGCGCAAAGGGAGGCGGCGGCGATCATCGCTGACCCAGAGGCGCAGGGCATACTTGTCCGGCTGCTCGTCGTCGGTCGTGAGCGAGAGTTGCACGGCGGGAATCTGCTGGCTGCCGAGTTGTATGGTCTCGCGCTTGAGCGAAGTGATAAAGAGCGTGCGCGGGCGGTCGTTGACGAGAATGCTGACGGCGTTGCGCTTCGGCGGGGCGAGGTTGAACGAGCGGAGCGCATAGAGGATGGAAATGTAGTCGTGCGTGCCGACGGGAATCTCCAGCGTTGTGCCGTTGCCACCGACGGCGCTGCCGCGGTCCTGGTCAATCGTGAATGTCTGGTTGGTGCGGCGGCTTCCTTCGACCAGATTTAGCTCGGTGCGGAAGGGGAGGAG
>DATFCB010000386.1:0-5491 GCA_035253525.1 Pyrinomonadaceae bacterium
CCTTGCCGCTTTTTGCCCAGGGTGAGACGCCTAGACCTGACGGCTGGCGCGGCCTGGTTCTTGACGTTAATAGTCCTGAGGAGGCAATCCGTTTGTTGGGCACACCCGCGAAAGATAAGGACAAGACCGCTCTGGATATGCAGCGAACCCTGAGCTGGCTTTCGGACAAGTATAAGCAAAAAGTTTTTAGGACTCTCACCTATAAGAAATTGGATATCTACAAGCAGGTGCAGCTTTCGTTTCTGGATAACAAGCTTGTGTTGATAAACCTGGAAGCCCCGAACGCGGAGCTTGAGGAGAATTGGATTGATCCAGACGAATTGGAAAGCCTCTTCGCTGTCACTTTCAAACCTCACTATCGTAAACGCGGGAAGAAACTACCACCGCCATCAGAGTTTCAAGCTAACGCGCCGACCGAACTCAAAAAAGATGAATACGATTATTGGTATGACATGATAGCTGTCACTGACAACAGCTTCATCGTCGCCATCACTGATAATTACAAGTACATTTCTGGCCTCTTCGCCAGCCCGGATGAAAAGAAGCGGAAAGAAATTAACGCCAGGGGCAGCAGGTATCCGGGCTATGTATCTCATATCGAAATCATCAGCCGTAGTCTCGCCTCCCCGTAACGCTTCACGGCCCGACGTTTCAGCGCACGGCATTCAACAACTCATTCAACCGGAGCGCCAATCAGCTCGCCCTTCATCATCAACACTGTTGCGCTTTGCATCCGTAATGTAAATATCCCCTGCGAATCTTGGGAGAAGCATTCGCAGGGGACATGTTGTTTGCCGTCGGCGTTAGAGATTGAAGTTAGGCGACGGGCGTGGCCTCGTTCTCTTTCTTGCGACTAAGCCCCTTGATCTGGACGGGGGCGTCCACCTTGATGTCGGCCTTCTTCAGGACCATCTCCTGGTAGAGTTTTCTCATCATGGCGGCCTCTTCGTGCGCCGTCTTCGGGCCTTCCATCTGGGGCTTGTTGGGGCGCTGTAGGTCAATCTCGTTGAGCTTCAGGCCGTGCCCAACGTCGTCGAGCGTGACTTCCTTGCCTTTGGCGAAAATCTCGTGGCGGCCGTGCTCCTGATACCACTTCGCCACGGTCGCGTTCTGGTGCATGTTCTCGATGATGTTACGCCAGCCGATGCCCGTGTTGTAAGCGCAGAAAGAGATTTCGCCCTCCTGCGTGCCGTAGGGGATGATGCACATCTCCGTGCGGCGGAAGTCGTAGTTGAACAAGTCCTGGAACCACATGCCCGCGATGAAGAGGAAGTTCCAGCGGTCTGCGCGGCGCATCTCGATGTCCTGCTTCGTGCGGTCGCCTTCGACCTTGCCGTAGTTCTTACCCGTCAGGCCGAACGACTTGTCGAACTTCTTGAAAAGCTCGTAGAGCGTGAAGTTCGTGGGCGACTTGTAGGGGTTGTAGTGCTTCAAAAGCGTCAGCCCCATCATGATGTTCGACATCCATTTGCCGCGCGCCGCGTCCGTGATCTTCTGCATGTCTTTGACGAGACCCGGAATGTTCAGGAACTCCGGCACGGGGCTCATCTCTTTCGTCTCTTTGTCAATCATCACGGCCGTGCCGACGCCGCAATTCGGGTGGCAGCCGCACGAGACTTGCCCCCACTCTGCTTCGGGGCCGTGGACCAAATCCGCGAAGTCCGCGAAGGCACCCATCAAAGAGAGCGGGAACCAATCGCGCGTAGGCTCGGTGATGCCGACCTGATTCTTCACGTCGTGCGCGAGGTGCGACAAAGTGTAACGCTGCTGTAGGCGGCGCTGCTCCGTGATCTCCTCGTCGCGGCCCGTGAATGAGACGGGCTGGAACGAGAGGAAGGCGATCTTCTTCGGGTTGTCGAGCGCGAAGCGGACGACCGAGCCGACCTGATCGTTGTTGACGCCGTTGACGAGCGTGATGACGAGCACGATCTCAACACCCGCCTCGTGCAGGTTGTTAATCGCGCGCAGCTTCACGTCGAAAAGGTTGCCAACCTGGCGATGCGAGTTGGCGTCGTTGCCGATGCCGTCGAATTGCAGGTAGGCATAGCGCAGGCCGGCCTCCGCCGCCTGCTTCGAGAACTCTTTGCTCTTGGCAAACTCGATGCCGTTCGTCGCGCACTGCACGGAGTTGTAGCCGACCTTGCGCGCGTACTTGATGGCTTCGATGAAGTGCGGCGAGATCGTCGGCTCGCCGCCCGAAAACTGGACAGACATCTGGCGGCGCGGCTTAATCGTGATCGCGTTGTCGAGAATCTCTTTAACGTCGTCGAAGGAGAGTTCGTGGACGAAGCCGACCTGGTTGGCGTCCATGAAGCACGGGTCGCACATCATGTTGCAGCGGTTCGTCAGGTCTACGGTCAAGACAGCGCCACGGCCGAACTTGACCGTCGAGGAACCGTGGTTGTGCAGCTTCTCGTCGTTGTGCGCCTGTATGTCGCGGCCCGGAAACATTCTTTCGATGTGCTCAAGGAACTTCGAGTCAATCGCCATCATGTCCTCGAAGTGACCGTGCGTCGGACAATCCTTGATCATCCAGATTTCGCCGTCGCGCTCGATGATCTGAGCTTTAATCTCGCCTACCTTTTCGTTAATCAGGACCGAGACATCCTTCTTGCCGCTCAGGATTGCTTCGCGCGCCTCTATGACGCAATTCGGGCAGAGCGAGTCGGTCGTGCGCGGCCAGCCCAGCGTCGGCTTGGATTTCTGCCAGGATTTCAGGAGCGGCTTGTCAGACCACTTCGGGGTGAATGACGGGTTGGGCTTGAAGCGGTTGACGGACTGAATCGCGCCGAACAGACCGCGCGCCATCAGGGTCAAGCCTTTCTCGGCGTGTTTAATTGGTCGCATGAATTTTCCTTCTCCGAAAGTTATAAAAAGTTGCCGCGAACGTTTAAGCGCCCGAAGATTTCCTTACTTGACGATTGATTCAAAGCCGGAAGCAAACAGGACTACTCGCAAAACGGCAATCTCACAAGAGCAATGACTATGCCGCTTCGGGTGGATTTAGTCAAGTGAAGAAATAGTAAGACTTAGTTTGAAAAGGAGGCTTTCTGTCCGCTCGCGCGGGACGACCGGGATGTATCACATGAACCCACACGCCCGCCCTTACGAGAGGTCGTAGCATTATGACACCACCAAGAGCCTGATGCCCGCAGGTGGCGGCTTTTCTGACACTCGCCGTTCAAAAACGGCCGTATTTTCGAGGAAATTGACGGTTGGCAGTGATGCGCCGGAAGAGCTTCACCTGCCCGGAGCGAAGTAGCCGATGCGTGCGGAGACCTGATGCGAGGCGGTCGTCGTCTGAACGCGGACGCGGCGAAAGCTGCCGTCGCGCGTCTTGTTCAGGGGCGTGTAGAAGAGCGCGTATTGTTGGCGCAGTTCCTCTGCGACCTCTGCGTAGGTCGCGTCGAGCTGGTCGAAGCTCTGTGGCTTGTAGAGACGGCCCCCGGTCGCGGCAGTCAGTTGCTCAAGGTTGCGCTCGCTCGCGTCCAAGACCTTCAAGCCCTCGCGCAGATCGCCGATGCGCAGCTCGTTGAAGCGGACGACCGAGGGCGTCTGTGCCAGTAAAGAATCAAGCTCCTCGCGCTTCCTGCGGCGCTCTATCTCCGTGTTGCTGACGACGTAGACGGTCGCCTGCGCTTCGAGCAGCGAGCGCAGTGCGGCTTCGAGCGTCGCGTAGCCGCGCCCGCTGTCAATGCCGTCGGTCAGGACGATGACGGCGTGCCGTCCGCCGGCCTGTGCCAGTTGCTCGCGCGCGGCCAGGAGCAGCGCGTCGTTGAAGCGCGTGAAGACGCCGGGCGAGACGCGGCGCAAGGAGCGGCGCAGTTGCACACGGCTGCGTGTCCAGTCCTGCAAGAGTTCCACGCGGTCATCGAACTTGATGAGGCTGATGCGGTCTTCGGGGCTGAGTTTCGAGACAAAACCTTCGACGGCGCGGCGGAAGTCTTCGAGGTTGGCGGCGGCGCTCGAAGAGGCGTCCACCATCAGGACTACGTCTACGGGCACGCGTCTGAGAGCCAAATCGCTGAGGGGCTGCTCGCGCCCGTCCTCGAAGACGCGGAAGTCTGTGCGCGTCAACTCCGTCACGAGCCGGCCGTTTCCGTCGCGCACCGTCACGGGCAGCATCACTTCCGAAGTGCTGACGGAGATCACGTCGCCTTCGTCAATCTCCTGCTCAACGTGCGGGGGCGGCTTCGGCGTCGGTCGAGGCATCACCGGCGGCGGGTCCGACGGAAGCTGAGGCTCCTGCGCCCGGACGTAAGACGAGGTCAGAAAGCAGAGCAGCAAGCACGCGTAAAGGTAAGACTTTCGCCTCTCGTTTTTGGCCCACGTCATTCGCCGCATCATCTTTCTCCGTTTGGCCGAGCGTAGTCTAATTCTAAGGCGTGTTGCTCGCGGGCTTCACGCCGGAGGTCGAATCGTCGCTCATGGCGGCGGTCATCGCGGCGATGACGCGGTCGGAGACTCGGCGGCGGCGCAGTTCCGCGAGCTTCGGCGGAGACAAGTCAAATTCCGCCGGTGACTGTTCGATGCGGCGGATGATAGTGCCTTCGGAGAATCCCGCCTCGACCAATTCGACGACAGAGTCGTTAGTTAAGGTCGGAGTCCTTTCCAATTCCGGTTTCCCGCCGGGCTCGACCGGGGGACGAATGATGCGCACGGTCGCGCTGCCTGTGGCCTGCGTGTTGTCGCCGCCGGACACGCCCGCGCCGCGCTGCTTCGTGCGGTTGCTTGAGCCGCCGCTCATTCCAAAGATGTCCGTCCCGCCGTCGTTCGTCTTCTGCTTCGCGCGTGCCGAGTCGTTGAAGAAAGGGTCGTCGCTCCAACCATCCTCGGCAGCGAACTCCATGTCGCCCATGGCGAGCATGGCGAGGATGATGTTCTCGCTGACGCCGCCGCGCTTGAGTTCAATCAAGCGGTCGGGCGCGAGGTCGAAACTGGACGGGCGGCTGCGTATGATGGCGATGACGGTCTTCTCCTTGAAGCCCGCCCGGACCAGTTTGATGACGGCCGCATTCGTCAACGGCGCTTCCGACCTCTGCTGCGCCAGCGCGGCCACGCCAGAGACGAAGCAGAGCGCCAGAACCAGGGCAAGTTTAATCAGCGGATTTTTCATCTTCAAAACTCTAGCTACAGATTGACTCAACCCCTTTGCGTCTTTGCGCCTTGGCGTGAGATGTATTGATTTGCTCACGCAAAGACGCAAAGGCGCTAAGAAGAAACTTGACGCGCTCTGAATTACTTAAAAGACCAAAGCGCGAAACTTTCCCGTCTAGCGCAGACCGCCGGCGGGGGCGAGCGCCGTTTCCGTCGTGGCCGCGGATGCGCCTTTGGCGGCCGAGTGGCTTTGCCCGTAGCGTTGGCCTATGAGCCGCACGTAGTTGCGCGTCTCTCTGTAGGGCGGAACGCGACCGCCGTACTTCATCACTGCGCCCTCGCCCGCGTTGTAACCTGCGAGCACGAGGTCAACGCGCCCGCCGAAATTTTCGAG
>DATFCB010000387.1:0-6105 GCA_035253525.1 Pyrinomonadaceae bacterium
GTGTTGTGGCTCTGGTAGAAGTTGCCGCGGAGTTTGCCTGTGTTGGTGACTTGCAGCTCATAGCCGCCGCCAGTGCCGGAGACCTGGAAAGCCTCCTTTGAGACTATGGTCTCGTAGCTCCCGACGGAATCAATCTTGAACCAGGCCTCGACCGTGACGGGACCGGCCACGTCCAGGCTGGCGTTGTCGTTCACCAGTACGTAGTCGTTGGTCCCGTCCAGCGAGAGCGAATTGCCCGCCGGGGGCGGGACTTTCAGGATGAAGAGATCGTACCTGTCGGAGTTGCCCCAGTTTGAGGTGAAGGCGATGTACTTGCCGTCTTTCGAGATGGTCGGCTTCGGCATCGCCGTGTAGCCGTTTGACGGTTTCGGCGCGATGCCGGAGAGGGTCTGTCCGGGGGCTTCGTCCGCGGCGATGATGGAGTGCGTGTGCGCGAGCCTCCTGACTCTCCCCGTACCATCGGTCGCGATTTGGGCGATCTCGTTGTCCATCAGGTGATAGTTCGTGAGTCCCCCGGCGATTGCGTCCCAGTCCACGTAAGTGCCGATGGTTATCCACCCCTCGTCGTTCGCGAGGAGCGAGCCGTGCAAATCTTTCGTCCAGTCTGAATTCCCCTCAATGGTCTTGTAGTTAAAAATTTGCTGGAAGGAGTGCACGTCGGACAGGTGGCGTGCCGTCAGGCCCGCCTCGTAAATGTTGACGCCGACGATGGTCTCCGTCCCCATGTCGCCGTGGCCCGGCGTGCGGTCAACGGAGTGAACCATCGGCTGGTACTGGCCCGTTTGCAGGTTCAGAATCCGCGTGCCCGTCCCGTCCGGCTGCGCCGTCGGGATAACTATGTGCAGCCACTTGCCAGACTTGTCCACGTGCACCTCGTTGATCTCGCCGTCGTAGACATCCGGCTCGTTGAACAGTATTTGATTAGTCGAGCGCTTGTAGACGGTGAACCCCCAGGCATCCGTAAACCCCTGTCTCTTCTGGAGCCAGCAGAAGACATCGTCATTGGCCGACATGTACATCTGCTGGAAGCGTGCAATGGCCGGATTCCCGCCGCTGGCGGAGTTCAAATCCGCCACCAGGGTGAATTGTGCCGTTTGGATGTCGTAACTATAAAGCTGTAGCGCCCCGCCGCTGTGATACCAGCTAGGGTAAGTGAAGATGAGATTCGGGTAGAGGTTCGACCAGGTGGCGCTCTCCCACGTAGGTCCCGTGTAGGTTCCCGCCGGGCAGTTCGTACAGTTGCTGTTCTGGATGGTGATCGGGAGGTCGGTCTTGCCCGCGCTGACAGTGAAGGTCGCGGGGTTGAAGTCCTTGATGATGGCGTGGCCGGTCTCGCCGTTGCGGATCAAGAGCTTGGTGTTGTCGAGGTTGAAAGTGGGCCAGTGGGAGTAGTAGGTTCCGCAGCCGGGGTCGAAGCAGTCCGCCGGTCCCGTGACGCGGAGGATTTCCGTGCCGAAAGTCGGGTCAGTGAGTTTGCCGCCGGGGGAGGGCAGCGCCGGCCGTGGAGACGGCTCCGGGTAAATGCCCATATCTTCCTTGATGCCGGGGCCGCTCTGGGCGGATGACACCTGAAGCGAGACTTCGCCCAGCGCGGCGACAAGCAGCGCCCCCAAAAACAACATCACTAACGGTCCGCGCAACCTGAGTGCTGCGCCTGCTCTCTTCCAAACGGTCTTCATCTCTTCTCCTCCGGCTGGCACTACCCCTCTCATTTTCCAGGGGCGGTGAAGTTTTGCGTGCTCCCGCTAGTCTACGGCGCACACGATTAGGCTCTCCGGCAGAAGATAGTGCCGGGGCCGTCGCCGGACAAGCATTTTCGCTTGGCCGAAATGGCTATTTATTGGTGCAAGTGGCTGGCTCGCGGTCCTAAGCTCCCGGTGGCGGGGCGGCCGACATGGCGCAGGCGCGATACTGTGTCGGCGTCATGCCGTGTGCTCGCTTGAAGTCGCGCGCGAAGCGGCACCCGTCGTTGATGCCGACGCGGTGGATGATCTCCTTGACGCTCATGAAGGTGGTCCCCAGCATCTGCCTGGCCCGCTCCTTCCTGAGTCGTTGCATGTATTGGGTGGGAGTCATGCCGACCTCTTCCTTGAACATGTGTCGCAGGCGCGAGGCCGAGAGGTTGACGGCACGGCCCATCCCGGCGAGGGAGAGCGAGGAGCGCGGGTCATCTTCCATGAGGGCGATGACCAAACGTACCCTGGGGTCCATATAGTTTTTGGCTCCGTGTAAGGGGAATAAGAACAGAGGGAGAACGCGCAAAGGATACCGGACCAATTATGGGGCGTCAACGAGGAGCGCGGACCCGGGCGTGAGGGGATCGGGTCCGCGTCGTCACTTCGAAATCTCGCGCTCGACGGCGGGCATCGGCCGGCTCAGGTCAACGTCGCGCGGGACGTTCTCCATCGTGCGGGCGATGAGCACGTCAACGACCGCCTTGAGGTCGTTGGTCTCGCGGTAGACCTGCAACTGCTCGTCGGCCGAGGTGCCGCGTTCGAGGATCGTGTGTATGTGCTCGACCTCCTTGCGCGAGCCCAGGTCGTCCAACACGTCGTCAACGAATTCCAGCAGCTCAAGAATCAGGTCGCGCACGGGCACTTCTTTTTGTTTCCCGAAGTCTATCAGCTTGCCTTCGAGCCCGTAGCGCACGGCCCGCCACTTGTTCTCCTGAATCAGCATCCGGCGGTAGAGGCGGAAGCCCAGGTTCTTATTTATCAGCAGGGTGAGCTTGGCGACGATGGCCTGGAAGAGCGCGGCAATCGCCACGGTGTCGTCCACGCGCGTCGGGATGTCGCAGACGCGGAACTCCAGCGTCGGGAAGTTCGGGTGCGGGCGGATGTCCCACCAAATCTTTTTCGGGTTCTGGATGCACTTGGTCTCAAGCAGCAAATTGACGTAGCGCTGAAACGACTGGTACGAGTCGAAGTGGTCCGGGATGTCCGTGCGCGGGAACTTTTTGAAGACCTCCGAGCGATAGGATTTGAGTCCCGTGTTGATGCCCATCCAGAAGGGCGACGAGGTCGTCAGCGCCAGGACGTGCGGCAGGAAGTAGCGAGCCGCGTTCATGATGTGTATCTGGCGCTCGCGGTCAGGGATGCCGACGTGGACGTGCAGCCCGAAGATGAGCAGGGAGCGCGCGACCATCTGTAGCTCTTCGACAAGCACGTTGTAATGTGTGTCGTCGAAAATCTGTTGATCCTGCCAGCGCGAGATGGGGTGCGTGGAGGCCGCGACTATCTCCAGGCCCTTCTGCCGGGCGAGAGCGGAGATGACGCCGCGCAGGCGCGAGATGTCTTCGCGCGCCTCCTGTATGTTGCGGCAGATGCCCGTCCCGACCTCGATCATGGACTGAATCATCTCGGGCTTGATCTGCTCGCCCAGGAGCATCTTGCCTTCGTCCAGGAACTCTGTGACGTGCGAGCGCAACTCGCGCGTCTGCGGGTCAACGATCTGAAACTCTTCCTCTATGCCAAGCGTGAATTGATCGAACATGGCTGCCTGTCTCCTCGAAACAAGTGATAAGTGATGAGTGATAAGTGATAAGAGAAAAACCGTGAATCGTAAATGGTAAATCGTGAATCGTAAAAGAAAGAATCGTTCGTCTTTTACTCATCACTCATCACTCATCACTTATCACTGTATCCTAAGGCGGCCCCGATGACGCGCCAGTCGGGCACTTCGCGGCGCATCTTCTCGTGCAGGAGGTGACTCCAGGCGTTGAAGGGCGAGGCCCACGGGTTATAAAGGTCGAAGTGTGCCTCCCACCCCGTGCCCGCGCCGCCCTCGCAGTAAAGAATGTGCAGCGAGCCGAGGCGCTTCCCGCGCTCTATGAAGCCGAGCGACGTGTTTTTGTGCGTGGCGAACCACGTCGAAAAGTCTGCGCGCCTGCGCAGCGCCGACTTCAGAAAGGGCCAGGCCCGAAAGTGCATCCCGACTCCGCCCTCGCCGTACAAATTCTCCACGCGCCGCACGGCGTCCCACAATTTCAATTCCGTCATCCGCCGGGCCAGAATCAGCAGCGCCTGCTGCTTGTCCAGAGGCAGCGCGTCGAAGACCTCCGCGTCGCGCGTCCCGCCGTACAACCCTTCGAGGCGGCGGTGGAGCGCGGCGCGCGTCCTCTCGGGCAGCCCGCCCCAGCACAGAGCGGCACGCCCCCCTTCGGCGGCGTCATCCTCCGCGCTCATAGCTTCGGCAGCTCGCGCTCCATCAGTTCGCGGTCCTCGTCCGACAACCCCTTGAAGCGAACGCCGACGCCGCGGCCGGGGTTGCTGTAGATGACTTCGGCGTTGACCACTATCTGCCGCTCGCCGCCGAGGCGGATGCGGAGCGTCAGGACCGCGCCTTCCGGGAGACTCGCCTGCGTGTTCATGTAGAGGCCGCCGAGGCTGATGTCCTTGGTGCTCGCCACGCCGGTCGCGTCCTCGCCGTTGAAATGAACGTCAACGATCAGGCGCGAGCGGTCGTGTAGACGCCGCTCGTCCTGCGCCGACCTTGATTCGCCGTCAAACTCGTCAACCACAGCGTGACTCCTCGCCTCTCGTCAAAGCTGTTCTATCAGGAGACATTGTAGCAGGGATGAGGGCGAAGGGATGAGGGATGAAGGATGAGCGATGAAATAAAAGCTTTCTGTTTTTACTTCATCCCTCATCCCTCATCCCTCATCCCTATAATGAACGTCGGGACCATGCCGCCGCCGGAGGAGACGTTGGCTAGCTCTGTGGACGAGAGCCGCGTGAAGGCCGAGCCGACCTTGCCGTAGAAGAGCAGGGGGTCAAGGTCAACGAGTTGTTCCGCGAACTCCACGGAGCCGTCGTCTTTGAGCGCCGGGAAGACCTCGCGCGCCGTCGGCACGCGCTCCTGCACCAGGTAGTCGCCGTTGGCGAGCGCGTTGCGGATTCCCTCCTCCCACGCGATCTCATCCGTGTTCCAGCCGATGTAGATGCCGTGCCCGCCGTAGTCGTCGTTCGGCTTCAGCACGAGCCGCGCGCTCGTCTGCTGTATGAAGTCGAGCAGATCAATCTCCTCGCCTTTGTACTGACTCTTGCCCGCGCGTACGCGGCGCGTCCAGGGGACGTGGGCACTGATGGCCTCGCGCTCTTCCGTGGTAAAGAGCCGACTGTAACGCTCGTCTGTCAGGACGGCGAAGAGCGCTTTCTTGTGAACCAGCTTGGAGCGAAAACTGTTGACCATGCAGACAGCGCCCGCGCGGTAGGCGTCCAGAAGGGCGGGCGCTTCTTCGATGACGGGGATGTACTCGTTGACCAGGAGCCGCTTGTAGACGATGTCAATCTCGAACTCGCCCGCGCGCAAGCGATTGTCTTTGAACTCAAGCTCCTCAGGCGAGCAGATGATTGACGGGTAGCCTTCCGCCTCGAAGAAGTCTTTGAACAACTCGAACTCCTTCTGCGTCGGACGGTCTTTGAGGTCAACGATGGCGATGCGGGGCGCGCTGTCTGGTTTTCTGCCTAGGTATTCGCTATGCGCGCGCAGGAGCACGTCCAGCATCATGCGCCGCCCGTAGAGCGGGCGCACGTTGTAAGTCTCCACGAAGCGCCGCATGACCGGGAGCGCTGAGAAGATGTCATAGGCCGCGTCGGCGTAGGCAATCCCGGCGGGGCTCTCGCCGTTCAACTCGACGAAGCTGTAAGCGCTCTCGGTCAGGAAGGAGTCCAGGCGCGCGGTCGGCGAGACTTCGCGATAGCCGGGGTCAATCGCGACGAGTTCCTTCTCCTTCTCCGTCAGCCCCAACTCATCTATCAGCGCGTCGTCCTCGACCGCCGCATCTTTGACCTTCTGAATCGCGCTCCAGATAGTCTCGCAGACACGCGTGACGCGCGCCCAGTCCGTCTCCGTGACGAAATGCGGCCGCAGGTAAGGCGACAGCCTCCGCCCACCGAAGATGAGCCTCGCCCTCTCCAACCCCTCGTCCAGCATCCTCCGCGACGCTTCGGCCAAATCCTCTTTCGTCAACAACTCATGATAATGAGAGACAGCATCTTCCAGCATAACTTCGGGCGCAATCCTCCCCCCACAGGGAGACCAAAATCAACGAGCTTTCGGATGCGCCTAGAGTAGCACACATTAGCGCGCCGCGACCAAGACCGA
>DATFCB010000388.1:0-2718 GCA_035253525.1 Pyrinomonadaceae bacterium
ATAGAGCATGGAGCAGACCGCGCTTTTAGAGCTGATTAATGTTTACAAGTCCGATCCGGAATCCGTTTACAACACATGGTTCGTCGGCGGCGAGGAGAGGTTCAAGGCGTTCCGTTCCATCAGGCGCGGTGTGAAGGATACTGTGGACGCCATCGCCTCCGGAACCTTCGGCAACGATTTCAAAGGCTCGCCCCTGGAGGTCGTCTTAACCGCCATCACCGAGCAGAAGCAGGTCTTTGAAGGCGCGGCCCACGCCTTCTTCTGGAAGCCCAAGCTACGCATCCCTGACATCTACGAGAATGAGGCGAACAAGCAGAAGTTCGGCGCGTTCCTCCAGGCCTGTCTCACGGCCACGCGCGAAGACCAGGTGCTCGCAGAGATGAGCCGATTGGCCGCAGCAAACATCAAGGGACTAGGCCCCGCAGCCGCCAACATCATCTACTTCCTGCACCCAACCATTGTGCCGCCCTTTAACACCGCGATGGTCAACGGCTTTAACGCCCTCTTCAACGACAGGAAGAAACTCGGCTCCTGGGAGAGTTACCTGACGATGCGTGAGACTATCGTCCGGGCGAACGACGAGGCGCGCAACCTGCTCTCCAAAGACCTCGGCGCGTTCGCCGGACTGCTATTCGAGATAGGCACGGGGAGGCTGGTGGTCGCTAATAACGCGGAGGGCGTTTTCAAGGTTGAGAGGGAGAAGGCCGAAAAGGCGGCGCGCGCTAGACACGCGGAGGTCCAGGAAGAGCGGCGCGAGGAGTCCGAGCACACGCGCATGCAGTACCTCCTGATCAAGATCGGGCGCGCGCTCGGCTACGAGGTGTACGTCGCCCGCAACGACCGCCACCGCTCGTTCGACGGGGAGTCGTTCGCGATGCACACGGTCGCCGACCTCCCGGCGCTCGCCTGCGCGCCCGAAGTCATGGACACCGTCCGCCTGATCGACGTGGTCTGGCTCAGGCCGGGGACGCGGGAGATAGTCTCAGCCTTCGAGGTCGAAAAGAGTACTTCGATCTACTCCGGCATCCTGCGGCTCGAAGACTTGGCGCGCTCCATCCCCGACTGCTGCGCCTCCTGCTTCTACCTGGTCGCGCCCGACAGGCGTGAGAAAGAGGTCATGGCCCAGCTCATGCGCCCGGCGTTCCGCGACGACCTCGCGGACATCTCGCTCGCGTACATCTCTTTCGGAGACCTCGGCGAGCACTGCGAGGCCCTGTGCAAGTTCGGCGAAGACCACACGGTGTTGCGAAAGATCGCCCGCGAAAAGCCTTCGCCTTGAGACCGTGCATCGCGACCCGCTGACGGAATTTCCCGGCTCGCTGTAAACCCAGGCGCCGGACGAATGAGGCTCACGGTCGGGGCGACGAAGAGTTGACGGCGAGAGGCACAAGGCGCGTCGCGACTTCACCACGCCGCAACCCACCGGGAGCAGCCGGACTAGACCACCCCTGAGCGCGCGAGTTGCAAAATGCCGTTGCCGTGAATTAGTGGTGTTTGTACCAGCCGACGCCTTTGATGTCGTTCCAACTGGTGGTCTGGTGACAGAGGTAGCACTGGCTCGCCTCCGCGTCGCGGACGCCCGCCACGCGCTTCGAGACCATTTCAAAGTGTTCCATGTAATGGCTCGGCGGAGCCTGATGGCACTGCGCGCAGTTCGTCGAACGCGGGGTTGGGTGGATGAATTCGGGGATAGTCCATTGCGTTGTCGCGTGACATTGTGCGCAATCCTTACCGAAAAGTCCCACATGCCTGTCCCTGGTGTCGTGACAACCCGCGCAATTCAACGTCGCCTCTTCGGGCGTGACGTTCGGTTGGCTCGCCGTCGCCTGCCAGCCCGCACCGTACTGGCGCATCCAGCCAAGGAGTTCTGCGCGCTTTTGCCGTTGCTCGCTCCCGGCGTCGCCCTCGTTAAGCTGACGCAGACCGATTCTCGCTAGCGCCAGATGATCCATCCCGACGGGCCGCCGCCCCGCGCCCTGGTGCTCAAGGTGGCACTCGCTACAGCTACTGATGTGCGCGTGAAACGCGGTCGGCTGGCGCGCGAGCAACTCCTTGTTGTTCGCGTGACAGACGACGCAGTTGGCCGCTTCGACTCCCCTAAACGGCGTATGGCAAGAGGCGCAGTTGTTCTCAGTGAAAGAATGCGCGGCGGAGAGTCGTCCGGGACTCGCCTGCCGCCTGGCAACCTCCCCCAGTGAGGTCCTGCGCAGGGCGAACACGAAGACGACGGCGACCGCCACAAATGCGAGAGCGACGGCGACCTTGATGCGGGTGATTCCCACTTTCATCGCGTCCTTATTTGAACCACCTCAACCCGAAATAGACCCCGGCCCAGACGTGCAGCCCCAGCAACACGTAGAACGCGACGGAAGTTGCGATGTGAACTTTGAGCCACAACGCGAACCGCCGCTTGAGCAGTTCGTGCGTCTTGATGGCGTACTCGAGGTCGGCCACCACGCCCGCAATCTGCGTGGCCCGATACCCAAGGGCGAACGCCTCGTCGTCCAAGGCGCTGCCACGCATGGAGAAGCGGCGTCGCAACCGTGACCATTGGCCGTGAGACGCGGCGACCTCGGCCAAGCGCTGTGGCTGCGCAGCCAGTTTGGCTGAGACGTCGTTGTACGCGGTCACCATCTGGCCGAGGAGGGCCTGCTTCTCCCGAAGCTCGAGGGACACCTGTCCCAGAAAGTGCCGGCCGAGATACCCGCTGAATACGGT